>CBINHQ010000412.1:0-2818 GCA_966250475.1 uncultured Chitinophagaceae bacterium | reverse complement strand
AAAAGAAGAATGAAGACCAACCCATTAAGAAAATGGATATCTCCAAACATCCCGACAATAAGATCGACCAGGATTTCCCGAATTATCCTCATCACCCCTCGAAGGATGAAGTGATCAAACCGGAAACAGAAGATGAGAAGGAAATTGCGGACCTGGACAACAAGGATGGAGAGAAACGCGAATACCGAAACCGCGAAGAGAAGGATGAGAGTGAATCGGATGGATCGGCGAATGCGTTTGAGAGGGCGGAAGAGTAGGTCAGGGGTGACAGCAGACCGTAGACCGTTGACAGTTGACGGTTTACGGTTAACGGTTAACGGTCAACGATTACCGGTCAACGGTTAACGGTCAACGGTCAACGGTCAACGATTAACGGTTAACTTCAATTCAAAGGTAATTTGAACTCTTAGATAGTCTTCCCAGGCAACGCCCAACCCGTTCTTTTTCGTTATATTCATATCCCTTTCCCAACTTCTGTCATGAAGAAATTCCTCATCCTGGGACTGCTGTTCGTGTCCATCGACGCGAAGGCTGACCATATCACGGGTGGGGAGATGTATTACACTCATGTTTCATTCTCCGGAGGAGTGCATGAATATTCTTTTACGCTAAAGCTTTACATGCGTTGCAATTCGGGTCGCATGTTTCCCAATCCCGCGGTAGTTTCCGTCTTCGACCGATCGAGTAATCTGCGTTTGCTTGATCTTATGATCGACCTCAACCACCAGGAGCGCATCAGCCTTCCTTCCGCCGGACCCTGCATCTCCAACCCGCCTGAGGTTTGTTATGATGTGGCCTACTATTATTTCACAGTCTCATTACCACCTTCGGAACATGGATATCTGATATCGAGCCAGGTGAACTATCGCATCAACGGGCTCTCGAACCTGAATCCTTCTCAAGTCGGCGCGACATACACCTGCGAGATTCCGGGCAACATCGAGGAGCCGACAGCATCCATCAACAACAGCGCGCATTTCACGGGATCTGATCTGGTGATTGTGTGTGCTTCGAATTTCTTTTCGTACAGCTTTTCTGCATCTGATCCAGACGGCGATCAACTCAGATATTCGTTTTGTTCTGCTTACAATAGTTCTACCGGTGCTATCAACGGTGCTCCATCAGGCGAGCCGCCGTACCAATCGTTGCCGTATGCTTCACCGGATTTCAGCGGAAGCTCACCGCTCGGAGGTGCGGTAAGCATCGATCCTAACACGGGACTCATCACTGGCATTGCTCCAGTTGGAGGGATGTACGTGGTTACCGTTTGTGTGGAGGAGGTCAGATCGGGGAAGGTGATCGCTACGCAACGAAAAGACATACAGATCAACGTGGCCGATTGCGAATTAGCGGCGGCAACGCTTCAACCTGATTACATGCTTTGCGGATCATCTCAGCGACTCACCATCTCAAACATGGCAACGAGTCCGCTGATTACCTCGCAGAACTGGGAGATCAGATCGCTGAGTGGTGAGATGATCTTTTCTTCAACGCAAACGGTTCTTGATTACACTTTCACCGCAAGCGGAACTTACCTCGTGAGACTGATAGTAAACCGCCAACAGGAATGTGCCGACTCTACAGAATCACGAGTGTACGTGTATCCCGGATTCGAACCCGACTTCACTTACACCGGAATCTGTATCACAAAGCCAACGAATTTCCAGGACCTGTCAACAACCGTAACGGGAACGGTCAACTCATGGAACTGGGACTTCGGTGACATAACATCATCCAACGATAATTCAATTCTCCAAAATCCCACCTACATCTATCCCGGACTTGGAACGCGAAATGTGAGGCTGATCGTCACGAATACGGATGGATGCAGGGACACAATCACCAAGCCCATCACCATCATCGATAAGCCTCCGCTGAACTTCGCGTTTCGCGATACACTCATCTGCAGGAATGATCAATTGCAATTGCAATCGGGTGGAATGGGCGCCATCACATGGTCGCCAACAACCTATCTCATCAATCCAAATTCACATACGCCGATTGTCTCACCGCCAGTCACCACCGTTTTCTACGCCGACCTGGACAGCGATGGCTGCCTCAACCGCGATTCGGTGATCGTACGTGTGGTTGAGTTCGTTAGTCTCTCCGTAATGCCAGATACAACAGTTTGCAGCGGCGACAGCATTCGCCTTCGAATTACATCAGATGGATTGAAGTTTGCATGGACGCCCGTGGGCCAATTGATCGATCCAACTGCGAGAGAGCCCATCGCCATCACACCATTGACAACAAACTACGCTGTGACGGCGACCATTGGCGGTTGTTCAACAACTGAAAGAATTAACGTTACTGCAGTTCCTTACCCGGTTGCAGAACTTGGTAACGATACCCTGATTTGTTTCGGCACCTCTGCGCAGTTGCATGCGATCACTGATGGGCAGACCTGGGAGTGGCATCCTTCAGCTACACTTACCAACCCTTCATCGTTGAACCCGATCGCGCAGCCTGATTCCACGACCTCTTACATTTTCCTTGCATTTGAGCACACGCGTGGATGCCCCAAGCCCGGCCGCGACACGATTGTCGTCACCATGCTCGATCCCATCATCGCAAGCGCGGGCGGAGATACAACTGTGGTGATTGGTCAACCGTTGCAACTCCAGGCAAGCGGCGGGGTGAGCTATTCATGGTCGCCTACGGGATTTCTTTCCTCATCAGTATTGGCCGATCCCGTCGCAATATTCAATTTTCCTTCTGAAGGATTGTTGTACACGGTCACCGCCTTTAACGAGGCGGGATGCGAGGCGAGCGATGAGATTCTCATCAAAGTCTTCGCAACAGAACCAATGGTCTTCGT
>CBINHQ010000411.1:0-2818 GCA_966250475.1 uncultured Chitinophagaceae bacterium | reverse complement strand
GCAATATTTAGTACACAACACAGATAAGCTTGTCATCCTTGTCACATCTACATTCAGTGGTGAAGGAAAGTCGTTTGTGAGTACAAATATGGGCGCCGTGCTTGCACTCACTGGCAAGAAGACAATCATCCTCGAGTTTGACATACGCAAGCCAAAGGTTGTATCCGGACTTCAGATGACGAAAGGCCCGGGTATCTCAAACTTCCTTGTGCGAAATGCCAATTTGGATGATTTGATTTTGAAGGTTCCGGATTATGAAAACCTCCACGTACTTCCCTGCGGACCGGTTCCACCCAATCCTTCAGAACTGTTGCTTGACAATCGCGTTGACACACTCTTCCAGGAATTGAGGCAAAGGTTTGATATCATCATCATTGATACAGCACCGGTGGGAATGGTTAGTGATGCGCAGACTCTTGGCAAGTACGCTGATTGTACGCTTTACCTCGTAAGGCAGGAGCGTACATTCAAGAAACAAATCTCACTCATCGATGAGATCTATCAGCAGAAAAAACTCCCCAAGGTGAGCATCGTTATTAATGATGTGAAGCTAAGGGCGGGATACGGTTACTATGGTTATGGCCGCTACGGCTATGGATACGGATACGGAGAAAAGAGTGATTACTTCAACGACGATGTAGCTCCAAAAGGATTCTGGGATAAGGTGCTCGATAAATTCGACATCGGCAAACTTTTCGGCGGCAAGAAAAAACGTAAATAACAATCTTATGAGAATTCTGGTTACAGGTGGCGCAGGTTTCATCGGTTCGCATATTGTGGAGCAATTGCTCAAAGAGGATAAGGTTACCTCGGTTCGCGTACTTGACAACTTCGCCACAGGTTCAGCTGCAAACATCGAATCATTCAAATCCAATCCAAAGTTTGAATTCATTGAAGGCGACATTCGCTCTTACGATACCTGCCTTCAGGCCTGCGAAGAGGTTGATGGAATCTCTCACCAGGCAGCGCTTGGTTCCGTGCCGAGATCGGTTGCAGATCCGTTAACCAGCAATGAAGTGAACATCACTGGTACGCTTAATGTTTTCACCGCGGCAAAGGAGAAGAAAGTGGGAAGGATTGTGTACGCGGCAAGTTCATCTACCTACGGTGATCATCCAGGTCTTCCAAAAGTGGAAGACAAGATTGGCAAACCACTCTCGCCATACGCAGTGACAAAGTATGTGAACGAGCTCTATGCGCAGGTCTATGCAAACCTTTACGGAATGCAATTCGTCGGACTTCGTTACTTCAACATCTTTGGCCCAAGGCAGAACCCAAAAGGACCATACGCCGCTGTGATTCCCTTGTTCGCCGAGGCGATTTTATCTGGCAAAGCACCGCGCATCAACGGAGATGGTCTTCACAGCCGCGACTTTACCTATGTTGCAAATGCCGTGCAGGCGAATATGCTCGCATTGTTCACAGATAACAAAGAAGCAATTAACCAGGTATACAATATTGCCTGCGGGCATCAGACTTCCTTACTCGAACTCTTCGACGCTCTCCGCGAAGAGGCTGGAAGTTCGCTGAAACCGGAGCATGGTCCCGAACGCGCTGGCGACGTGAAGCACAGCCTTGCTGACATCTCAAAAGCAAAGAATCTCCTTGGATATTCACCTTCGGTATCTGTGAAGGATGGACTGAAGAAAACGCTTCAATGGTATAAAGAATCCGCAGTAAACAGCTAAACAAAGCTTAATGTCTCATACTATCATAATCACCGGTGGCGCAGGCTTCATCGGTTCGCATGTAGTCCGTCTGTTCGTGACAAAGTATCCATCGTACAGGATCGTCAACCTCGATGCGCTCACTTACGCCGGCAATCTCGAGAACCTTCGCGATGTGGAGAAGGCTTCGAATTACATTTTTGAAAAGGCTGACATCAATGACTCGGAGAGACTTACAGAACTGTTTGCAAAATACGATCCGCAGGGAGTGATTCATCTCGCGGCAGAGAGTCATGTAGACAGATCGATTCTCTCTCCTCTTGATTTCGTTTATACGAATGTAATCGGCACCGTGAACCTTCTCAACGCAGCACGGACGCAATGGAAGGATAATTTTGAAGGACGCAGGTTTTATCACGTGAGTACAGATGAAGTATACGGAGCGCTTGGCGAAACCGGTTATTTCACTGAGGAGACGCGATATGATCCGCACTCGCCATACAGTGCATCCAAGGCATCTTCCGATCATTTCGTGCGTGCATACGGAGATACTTACGGTCTTCCTGTAGTGATAAGCAATTGTTCCAACAACTACGGGCCGAATCATTTTCCGGAGAAGTTCATTCCACTTCTCATCAACAACATCATTCAAAAGAAGCCTCTTCCTGTTTATGGCGATGGCCTGTATACAAGGGATTGGTTATTTGTAAAAGACCATGCCACTGCAATCGACATGGTTTATCATAAAGGAAAGAATGGAAGAACATACAACATAGGTGGGTTTAATGAATGGAAAAACATCGACCTCGTGAAACTTCTTTGCTCTATCATGGACAAGAAGCTTGGCCGTCCAGAAGGCGAAAGTGAAACGCTCATCACCTACGTCAAAGACCGTCCCGGCCATGATCGCCGCTACGCCATTGACGCTTCTCGAATAAAGAATGAACTAGGCTGGCACCCCTCCGTCACCTTCGAACAAGGTCTCGACATTACCGTTGATTGGTATTTGGAAAACAAGGAATGGCTCGCGCATGTGACCTCGGGAGACTATAGAGGTTATTATGATGCGATGTACGGATTTGGGGGTAAGGTTTAAAGGTTTAAAAGTTTAAGGTTTTAAAAGTTTAAAGGATGCAATAGTTTATGAAATC
>CBINHQ010000410.1:0-2820 GCA_966250475.1 uncultured Chitinophagaceae bacterium | reverse complement strand
ATCAGAGGTAAATTCCATTCTTAAGCTTATAGTGTTTTACTCCCTGGCAATCGCGCTTGGTAGCAGAGCATGATGCCATCAGGGAAATCATTACCGCTCCTGCCATGAAGCACAGCATTAGTTTCTTCATTACAAAGTTTTAATCGGGTCAATTAAATTGTTCCTGGAAATTCAAAGGAAGGATCGGTAGAGTTTCTTCATTGAAGAGAGAACGAAAATAGTACGGCAAAATTGCATTTCATAATCAGGAGAAGATTTTTTTGAGTATTAGGCTCGGATGAAGAATCGTAAAACTCCTAATTTGTTTACATTTAACTTAAAATCAACACATGCGAATTTCAATCTTCATTCTCGCGGCAAGCCTCCTCTTTGCCGCCTGCAACAACAACGCAAAGAATCCCGATACGGTGAAGATAAAAACTGAAGATGGAAGTGATGTTACCATCCAGGCTAACTCAATGAATGAGCAGGCACAGAAGATGGAGCAGCGCTCCGAGGAACTACAAAAGCTCACTCCTCTCACTCTGGACGAACTGAAAGCCCTGCTTCCTGAAGAACTCCTGGGCGCAAAGAAATCTAAGCAACAGGTGACAACCGCCATCGGCACAGGAATGGCAACCGCAGAATACAAAGTGAATGATTCAACTGAACTAAAAGTTACAATCTGGGATTGCGGTGGCCCCGGTGGCGTGGGTTTCTACAATATGCAATACATGACAATGTTCAACTTTGAATCCGATAGTGATGAGGAATACACAAAGACAATTGAGTTTGATGGTAAGCGAGGATTTGAACAATGCAGCAAGATTGAAGCCGAATGTAGACTGACATATTTCGGAGGTGATCGCTTCCTCGTAAGTCTCGATGGAGAGAATATCAGCGCAAGTGAATTGCGCGATGTTTCTGCCCAAATTATCCGGTAATCAGCATTGCCAATTAGCTAATTGGCGAATTAGTCAATTAGCTAATTGATTAATTACCTTTGCCCAATGAGAAAATTCGCCGCACTCCTCCCAATATCGGCGGGCATAATTTTGCTTGCCTCCTGCTCCACCAACAACGTTGAAATCCGGGACGACCTCGGTAAATTCTTCAAAGAACAGGAAGTACAGGGCACCTTCGCCCTGATGAATAATGGCACAGGAAAATTCAGTGTGTACAACCTTTCGCGTTACCGCGACAGCAGCTATTTGCCTGCATCAACTTTCAAAATTGTTAACTCTCTCATCGGACTGCAGACCGGAAAGATCGTGGATGACAGCATGGTGATCAAATGGGATAGCGTAACACGTTTCGTCGATGCATGGAACCAGGACCTGAGCATGTATAGAGCGTTTCGTCTCTCTTCGGTTTACTATTTCCAGGAAGTAGCGAGGAGGATCGGAAAGGATACCATGCAACTCTGGTTGGATTCAATCAAATATGGCCAAGGGAAAATCACAGGTCCGGTGGATTCATTCTGGCTTGATAATAGTATAAAGATTACACCGGATGAACAACTCGGTCTTGTGAAGAAACTGTACTTTAATCAGCTTCCCTTCTACAAGACTTATCAGGAGACGGTGAAGACGGCTATGCTGATGGAGAATAAAACAACCTATCGCATGGGGTACAAGACTGGCTGGGGATTTAGGGAAAATGGAAATCCAATCGGCTGGGTGGTAGGATGGATCGAAGAAAATAATCATCCCTATTTCTTCGTTCTCAATGTCGAATCTACCGACCCCGAATATGAGATGTTCCAGCGAAGGATGAAACTCCTGAAGGATATCCTGAAAGAGTTGGGATTCTTTGAAGGCAAAATGTAGCGGAGAGAAGGTTTAAAAGTTTAAAAGTTGAAAGGTTTAAGGGAACAAAAAAATCTCATTTACCTTATCATCCCCTAAACCCTTAAACCCAAACTCCAAACTTCTAACCCCAAACAGTCCCATTAAACCCTTAAACCCAAACTCCAAACTTCTAACCCCAAACAATCCAATTAAACCCTTAAATCCATAAACCTTGGCCCCCCACTTCCAATACCCCAATTTCCTCTTGCTTCTCGCAGCTCTTCCACTGCTGGGGTTATTGTATTTCTTTTTGCTTCGATGGAAGAAGGATGTAACCAAGAAGATGGGCGACCCCCGCCTTGTGAAGGCCATTACTTCAAATTTTTCCCTTCAGAGATCTCATTTCAAATTCGGATTACTTGGAGTCTCCTTCATATTCGGTGTGCTTGCGGTGATGAACCTTCGCCGTCCCGGCAATGCAGGTGACCTGGTGAGAGAAGGTATCGATATCGTGGTAGCTCTCGATGTGAGCAAGAGCATGCTGGCAACAGATCTCGAGCCAAGCAGACTCGAAAGAGCAAAGCAATTCATCGGAAAGTTGATGGATGCTATGCCAAACGACCGGATCGCGCTGGTAATCTTCGCAGGAAAGGCATACATGCAAATGCCGCTGACCACCGATCATCGCGCAGCAATGCTCTACGTTGCTTCCGCACAACCACAATCCGTGCCACAACAGGGAACAGTGATCAGCGAGGCTCTCAAGATGAGCCTGAACGCCTTCAATCCAAACGATCGTCGCTTCAAGGCCGCGGTCCTGATTTCCGATGGAGAAGATCATGATGATGAAGCGATTCAAACAGCAAAGGACCTCGCTACTCAGGGAATGATGATCAACACTGTTGGAATTGGTTCTCCTGATGGCGCATACATCTTCGATCCGCAGACAGGTGAAAACAAGAAGGATGAAACCGGCGCAACCGTCATTTCCAAATTAAATGAAGAGGGGTTGAAAGCCCTAGCTGAGAATACCCATGGCGTATCTGTTCGC
>CBINHQ010000409.1:0-2822 GCA_966250475.1 uncultured Chitinophagaceae bacterium | reverse complement strand
GAAGGTGTAGTTGAATATGATGTGTACTACGAAAACTGGAGAAACTTCGGTGGCGGTGGTCACTCAATGCAATGGCATCCTGACAACGGAACCGGAAGTGCAACACTCAGCCTTTACACTTACAACGGAAAGTTCATGGTGGTAAGGAACCTCGGTTCTAAATATGATGGCGCCAACTACTACCAGTCTGGTACCCTCATGACCATCACTCCTAACAAGTGGTACAACATGAGGTGGGAATTCAAGTGGGCGACTTCAGGTGGTTACATCAGGCTTTACATCGACGGCCAGCTTTACTACTCATACAATGGAGAGACAATGAACAGCTCTACAGGTATGCCGTACATGAAGGTTGGACAGAACAGGTGGTCAATGCCTAGCGGAACTAACACCGTGGTGTACTACGATAACCTGAAAGTGTACAGGAAATAATGATAGAATTTGAAGATTGTTTGGATTATAGGTAGTGTTTTTTAAACAGCAATCCCGGGTCACTCAAGGCCCGGGTTGCTTTTTCATTATATAACAGTAAGCGCTTATACTTATTAATGAAATGTGAAGAAGAGAGAAGGATTTTCTACAGAAAAAATCTCGATAAGTGTTAACTGATAAATGCCAAAAAATTTTTTAATAGAAAAACTTATACACGAAAAATCTATTTGAGTTGTTTATCAATGTGTAAACATTGAACTCCTTGACAGGAATCAATTTCAGAGTTAGGAGTAAGTTCTTAGTTAGAAAAAGGGTTGATTAGAATTAATAATTCGCGGCACAGTTGTTGGCAAGTGGGGCGAAAACAATATCTATGAAACCCAAGTACATGTTGCCGGGCAGCAGGCCTATTGCTGCCATGCTAATCAGCGCTGCGATCCTCGCAGGTTGTAGCAAGAACGACGCAGGATTTAATCCTCCCGCAGAAAACTTCCAGGAAACACAAAACACACCAACCACAACAGTTGGCGAAATCCCCGAACAGAATTCAGGAACTGTAACTACGCAAGCTGCGAGAACAGGACTGTTACTCGACGCGGGATTCGAAGGCTCAACTCCATTCGCTGGAATGAGCACTGTGCAGACTGCAACTTCTTATGGAATCACCGCTTCTACAGCGCAGTTCCACGAAGGAAGCAAGTCATTCAAGTCAACCGTATTGAAGAATGATCCTTCCATCTCCTCTGGTTACAGAGCCGAGATCACATTTCCCGGCATCTCTGATCAGGGAGAAATGTGGTATGGATATTCTACTTACTTCGAGTCAATCCCCCTCGGTGGCGGACACGTAGTACAGTGGCACCCTAATAACTCAAACGGAAGCGCTACGCTTTCTCTCTGGACTGGCGATGGTAAGTTCATGGTAGTTCGTAATCCTTCTGGAACGAACATCAACTACTATCAGTCAAATCCAAAAGCGATCATTGCTAAGAAGTGGTACGACATCGTATGGCACGTTAAATGGTCTTCTTCATCAACTGGTCTTATCGAAATGTGGATCGATGGTGAGAAGTACTTCACTTACTCAGGTGTAACTGCTCAGACTGGCGTTTACTTCAAGCTCGGTCAAAACCTTTGGACAAGAAATAACGATGGTATCATCTACTATGATAACCTCAGGATCGGCGGATCAAGCGCATCTTATGAAGATGTAGCTCCTTCTGGTGGAACTTCTACCACTACGCCTCCGACTACAACTACACCAACTGCGCCTGTTGGCCAGCCTCCTGTAGTAAAGCCCGGAGCCGATCAAACTATCACGCTGCCGACAAACTCGGTTAGCCTTAACGGATCTTCAAGCACTGATCCTGATGGAACAATCAGGACTTACCTCTGGACAAAGGACTTCGGTCCCGCGGCTACAATCGCTTCTCCAGGTTCTGTAAGCACAACTGCTTCCGGACTTGTTGCAGGCGTGTACAGGTTCAGGCTGAAGGTTACTGACAACGATGGTAACTCTGCAAGCGATACAGTTCGCATCACTGTAAACCCTGGTGCAAATCAGAGCCCTGTAGTTAGCGCAGGTAGCGATCAAACAATCACATTGCCTACTAACAGCGCAACGCTGAGAGGTACTGCATCTGATCCCGACGGAACTATTGCTTCTTACAAATGGAGCAAAGTTTCAGGACCTTCAGGTGTATCTACTTCAGCAACTACCGCTACTACTACAGTAACTAGCTTGAGAGCTGGTACCTATGTCTACAATCTCCGTGTTACAGACAACAAAGGCGCCACTGCAAACAGCACAGTAACGATCACCGTGAAGACTGCAGTTAACCAGGCTCCAGTTGTGAGCGCAGGTTCACCTCAGACTATTACTCTGCCAACTAACAGGGCTACACTGAGAGGTACTGCTTCTGATCCCGATGGATCGATCGCAGCTTACAAGTGGAGAAAAGTATCAGGACCTTCTGGCGGTGGTACATCATCAACTTCCGCAACGGTAACCGTACAGAACCTGCGTGCAGGTACTTATGTGTACGAACTGAAGGTGACAGATAACAAAGGTGCAACTGCAACAAGCACAACAACAGTTACAGTTAACCCCGCTCCCACTTCCGGTGGAAGCACTGGTGGAAGCACAGGCGGTAGCACTGGTGGCAGCACAGGCGGTAGTTACGGTACAGTAACATTTCAGACTGGATTCGATTCTAACTCAGATATCAACACCAACCAGGGACCGAGAAACTCGATCTCTACCGTAATCAAGAAGAGCGGTGCAGGTTCATTCCGTTCTGAAGTAAGGGCTTCTGACCAATCTACTTCAGGTGGATACCGTGGTGAAATGCAGTACAACGGTTCTTCTTACAACCCGACTGAAGGTGTAG
>CBINHQ010000408.1:0-2826 GCA_966250475.1 uncultured Chitinophagaceae bacterium | reverse complement strand
CATACAAGATTCCGGAGACTTACAACAAGTACTTTACTTTCGACAGGTACTATATTCTGCAGTGGGATTTCACGCGCTCGAGATCGCTAACGCTCGACTTCACAGCAACGAACTACGCGCGAATCGACGAACCGTTTGGAAGGATTGATACGAGAGAGGAGAAAGACTCCATCAGGAAGAATGTGCTTCGTGGAGGAAGAAACACCAACTACCAGCAGCAGGCAACGCTCTCGTACACACTGCCCACGCAGAAGTTCCCGTTCCTTGACTGGACGACGGTGCGAGCCACGTATACGACATCATATAACTGGCTAGCCTCTTCATTGCTTGCAAGGCATCTTGGTAATACGATAGCGAATACGCAAACGCGCAACATTAATGGTGAGTTGAGGTTTGAAGACCTTTACAATAAATCCAGATTCTTGCGTGCGGTGTACAGCACGCAGCCGAAACCAAAGGCTCCGGCAGTTGGTGGGGCGAAAGGAGGAAAGCCAACTACTCCTGCAACGGATTCCACAGGCAAGAAGAAAAAGAAGGTGCGCGATCCAAACAAGCTGCCCGAAGTAAGTGGCGCCATGAAGTTCATAGCGAAGATTCTCACTTCTCTGAAGAGAGTTGGCGTGCAATACTCCCAGGACTTCGGAACTACATTGCCGGGTTACATGGACAGCACGCAGGTGCTTGGATCAAATTTGAAAAGTGGTCAGCCTGGATTTGGATTCATCTTCGGATATCAGCCTGATACGAATTGGATAAATGCTTTTGGCAGGAAAGGCTTGCTGTCTTCTGATCCGATGGTTTCAGCCATGATTCAGCAGCGATACAATCAACGCCTCGGCATTACGGCGATGGTCAGCCCGATTCGCGATCTCAATATCGACATCAACATCGACAAGACATTCGACAAGCAGTATTCGGAATTGTTCAAGGATACGCTTGGCACCTCACCATTCGATAAGAATCTTGTCAGGCTGAATCCTTACGCACTTGGAAGTTTCAGCGTGAGCTACATTTCATACCAGACTCTGTTTACGAAGTTTGATCCCAATGTAGTCTCCGAAACTTTCAAACAATTCGAGGCAAATCGTGCGATTCTATCACGCGACCTTGCATTTAAGAACCCATACAATACTCCGACTCCGATCGTAGATGACCCGGAGTACTTCGAAGGATATGGAAGGTATGCGCAGGAGGTGGTGATTCCTGCATTCCTTGCAGCGTATACCGGGAAGGATCCACTAAGCATCAAGCCGATTAAGAACAGCAATAAGAAGTCCAGCTCGAATCCTTTCAATGGAATCTTACCGAAGCCGAACTGGACACTAACGTACAACGGGCTCTCCAGGATCCCGGGACTCGATAAGATATTCACGAATGTCACCATCAGGCATGGATACCACAGCACGCTTAGCATGAACAGCTTCAACACTGCGCTGTTGTTCATGGATCCATTCCGCGTAGGGTATCCTTATTTCCGAGATCCGCTTACTGGAAACTTCATTCCGTACTTCCTCGTACCGAACATTACCATACAGGAAAGCTTCGATCCCCTGATCGAAGTGGATATGACTTTTACCAATCAGCTCACTACGCGATTCGAGTACAGGAAGTCAAGGCAGCTTAGTTTGAGTCTTGTTGACTACCAGCTTGCGGAGAACCGTTCTACCGAAATTACATTCGGATTCAACTGGAGAAAGCGAGGCATGCCGCTGATCAAACGCCTCGGCAAGATGAAACTTGAGAACGATGTTACCTTCCGTTTCGATTTCAGCTTCCGTGACGATGCCACTGCTAACAGTAAGCTCGACCAGGGAACTTCTTTCGGCACCGCTGGACAGCGCGTGATCCGCATTGCTCCTTCTATCGACTATGTGCTAAACCAGCGCGTGAGCCTGAAACTTTATTTCGAACAAAACAGGAACATTCCGAAGATAAGTAACGCGTTCCCGATTACTAATACTCGCGGAGGCTTGCAGGTGAGAATTTCTTTAGCGCAATAATCTGCTTTTAATAAAGTAGGGATGAAAAGGCTGCTATTCTGCGGTCTTTTTGTATTGAGAGATTCTTTGAGGTTGAATGATGCCACTTGGTGAAGCACCATTGGCCGCGGATTTAGTATGATTGCTTATGATTTATTATGATCAAACCTATTTGGTCATAATCCGTGTTTATGCGCTAAATCCGTTTCATCTGTGTCCCCAAAGCACCGCAGATACCAGGACCATTGGCCGCGGATTTAGTATGATTGCTTATGATTTATTATGATCAAACCTATTTGGTCATAATCCGTGTTTATCCGGTAAATCCGTTTCATCTGTGTCTCCAAAAACACAACAGGCGGCACGACCATTGACCGCGGTTTTAATTAGATTGCTTATGATTGACGCAGCTTGCCACTAAAAAATCAGACTCTATCCTACCAAATCATAATTCATCATAACAAATCTGTGTACAATGGCCTTAAACCTGAGGACATTTTGAGATTCCTAACTAAATCAAGAACCCTCACGTTCAACATCTATTGCTAACCAATACTGAATGTATGGGTGAAATGCTCGCTATTCCGCGATCTTCTCACCTGAAGATAGCAGTGAAAAAAGCAGGGATTACGGTTGATTTTCTCATGGTTTGGGAAGGAGGTGGAAGTAGGTTTGTGCAAGATCGATCGGGTCTGTATGAAAAACCGAATGCTTCTCAACCGAAGGGTGAGTGGGACGTGTCGTGGGGTGAAGGAGGTAGGTCACGCGGACGCGGGGAAGGTATTGTCCTGAATGACGATTTGGTGGTGGAGGCGGGGGAGGAAATTCAGGGCCGGGGGAGGGCCCC
>CBINHQ010000407.1:0-2842 GCA_966250475.1 uncultured Chitinophagaceae bacterium | reverse complement strand
ATCGGCAATGCATCGGGTGTGAAAGACATTGCAGGCAACGCGCTTGCAGGTAATTACTCATGGACGTTCACTACCACACCGGGTGATACGGCAAAGCCTGTGATCACAACTATCGCACCTGCGAAGGGCGGAACTGATGTCTCTACCGGAGCAATTGTCTCCGCAACATTCAATGAGAAGATGGATGCGGCCTCGATCAATTCAACCTCCTTCGAGCTGCGCAACGCCCAAAACCAGGCAGTGCAGGCGGCAGTGGTTTACAATCAAACAACCCGCACAGCTACGCTCACGCCTTCGGCAGCTATGGCAAGCGGGGCGTTGTACACGGCAATCATCAAAGGATCTCCGAATGGAGTGAGGGACTCTGCAGGAAACTATCTTGCGAGAGATACTTCATGGTCGTTCACCATCGCTTCGGTGAGCGCTTCGGCGATATCGATCTTCCAGCCATCAAGCACGCCAGCAAGCAACGAGAATGACGGTTCGCCCCTCGAAGTGGGAATGAAATTCAGATCATCGCAACCCGGCCAGATCGTGGGCATGCGTTATTACAAAGGCAGCACATTCACTACCGGCACAAGAACGGGTCATCTATGGTCGGCTAACGGTACGCTGCTCGCCACGGCGACATTCACGAATGAAACAGCATCGGGTTGGCAGCAGGTAATGTTCAGCTCACCCGTTAGCATCGCTGCGAACACGACATACGTGATCTCTTATTTCAGCAGTGGAGGACATTACGTGGTGACGAGTCCGTATTTCGGTTCGCAAGCGCCGACTAATGGACCACTCACAGGACTATCGTATGGTATGGATGGAGCTAACGGAGTCTATAGTTATTCCGCTACTTCTGTGTTCCCGACTTCTAGCTACAACAGTAGCAACTATTGGGTAGATGTGTTGTTCGTGCCTGATCAGTTGATCGCGAGAACTGTTCAACAGCCTGCATCTCAGACGAAGCAGACACCCAACAAACCAGTGGTGGAAATGGAGGAATTGAATGCAGAGTTTGATGTGACCGTGCATCCGAATCCGGCAGGGGAGTACTTCAATGTGAAAGTTGAATCAGGAGACAATGCGCCTGTGAACATTCGAATCATCGACGCCTACGGACAAGTGGTAGAGAGAATAGAAAAGGTCACTGCAAACCGTACGACCATAATGGGGCGAACGCTAAAAGCTGGCACCTACTTAATCGAGGTAATCCAAAACGACAAGCGCCAGGTGATCAAAGTAATTAAAGTCAATTAACTAATTATCTAATTAGCTAATTAGTTAATTAATTGAGCGGAGCTCCTACAGCAATATCACAACGATGTCCAGGTTGACCGTGAGCAGGGTTCAACGCAACTCCACCCTGCGTGTTGTTAGCAGGCACAGGTTGGGTGGTGATCACTGGTTGATTCTGGTTTGAAGGAATAGTAGTTTGAATAGGTTTGCTGTCGAGAGGCTTTCCTACTTCAATATCGCAACGATGGCCGGGCTGACCATGGGGAGGATTCAAACGGGCAGTTGTGGCGGGTGTAGCCGCCGGTGTAGCCTGTTGGGTGGCAGGAGTGGGCTGCTGTTGAGGCAATGCGTTCTGCTGCATATTCTGCGGAGGGGTAGCAGTTGTATTCGTAGCAGGGATTGGGCCTGTAGTTTCAGGCGATTCAATACCGCAGCCAACCGATGTCAATGCCAGAAGGGCTGCAGCCCAGAATGTATGTTTCATTTTCTTGATTTGATTTAGAGAATGGGGAAAGGTAAGTCAATTTCCAATACCAATCAACAAGCACGGGCCCTTCAGGTTCAATCCTCATCCAAAAATTTCGTTAAGCAATCCCGCGAGTCTCACACCTCCCTTTAAGAGTTGATTGTTAAGCGTGTTAACGTGATCGTAATTGTAGCGGTATCCGAGACGTGGTTCCGTATTGCCAACTTCATCGTATATGGATTGCGCAAGTTGATATGACTCAAAGAACCAGTCGGTGATGGGTTGAGATTGCCATTCCTTTCGCTGTTTCTTCGTGGTGTGCGCGATTGCTTTTGCAAATTCGGTATAGCTTAACTTTTGGAATTCCGGCAACTTCTCATCCCATAGACTGTGGAGGTTCGTATTTTCATTGAACCAGCGAACCTTGATGCGATTGCCGCCAAGATCATCGGGCCTGCCTACATGAAGCGGCTGGTGTAAATCGCCGACGAAATGAATCAGCAATCGCAGGTACATTTTCTTAGTTTCCAGAGGAAGGTCCTTATTCTTCAATTCTTCCACGAGGAAATTTATTCTGTTGTAGAGATTCGCGGTGGTATCCTTTTGCAGCTTCGCATTGACTTCATCCTTTGTAAGTCCCGCTTTGAGATTGATGTAATGCCAGCGGCTGAGATAATCGTAGGTAGAATCTGATTTTATGAAGTCGGCCCAGTTGCTCGACATAGCGAGGGATTCCGTGCCGAGGATTTCCTTCACTGCTCGCATCGCTTTGGGGCTGAGGTATCCCTGCGCGACTTCTCCTACCACGCGATGGCCTGTTAATCCCCACCAGGCGAAGGAAGTGTTGTATAGGAAGAGAATTGTTGCGATTGTAATGAAGCCGCGGAGTTTTATCATGAGTGGAATGAGTTTGGGTAAAATTAATTAATTAGCTAATTAGCTAATTAGTTAATTAATTCGGTTCCTGTTGAACGAAGCATTCTCATGGATATTTTTTTACCAACATGGCATCCCTACGGGATTCGAACCCTGCTTGCCCCATGTTGCTACCAACATACCGTCCGCCATAGGCGGACTCGAACCAAATGCAATCATGTTCCAGTCCCGCCAGGGACGACATGTTGGTAGAAGAACCAAATGCAATCA
>CBINHQ010000406.1:0-2844 GCA_966250475.1 uncultured Chitinophagaceae bacterium | reverse complement strand
GCTTCTCATGCTGCAATTCACGTAGACGAATGTATGCGGGAAATAGCAGCCGGATTCTTATCGAATCCAAAAAGAAAAATAAACGTTGGTTGCGTTCTCAAACGAACAGAGATAAAATTTTTAAAGGAAAACCCTGAGGCAGCAATTTCCCAATTAGCTAATTAACTAATTATCTCATTAACTAATTAGCCAGCCCCAACAGTCTTCCTCTGATACCTCCCCATCAACTCCGCTGTCTCCAGCACATGCCCTTCCATAGCTTTTAGCAAGGCCTTCTTGTCAACGCCAGGCAGGATGTCGAGTTCTTTATCCAATGCATACACTCTGAAATAATACCTGTGCGAGCCAGAGGGAGGGCATGGTCCGCCGTATCCCAGTTTTCCAAAGCTGTTGATGCCATCCACGCCGGGAGTATTGCCTTCGGCGATCACATCACCCGGCCTGAAGTTCCAGTGTACCCAATGTATAAAGGTGCCGGATGGAGCGTCCGGATCTTCCATGATCAACGCAAGTGTTTTTGTCTTTTCAGGAACCGCAAGAATTTCGATTGGAGGATTTACATCATCCCCTTCGCAGGTGTACTTTGCAGGGATGCTTCCATTTTGGCTGAATGCCACGCTTCTTATTTCCATATTCAATTGTTGTAGTGAATAATTTAGGTTCAAATTGCCGCGTGTGGTTTGCGTGGCGATAATTGAGGGCCGTGCACTTTCGTTGGCGAGGTACGGGTCAGCATGGCAACCACTACCGAAAGCCCACCCATCACCACATGTGGCATGTACACGTATCCCGCGAACCCGAGCAACCATGGAGAGGCCAGCAAAAATCCACCTGCAATGAAGTCAAACCACAAATGCGTACGCATGGAAATGAGCCCGACATAACCCATCTCGTACCTCGTGATCAGGCTGTAAATAATCACCACAATACCAAGCATAAACATTACCCAAAGCGCACCTGAGTATTGTGAGAATCCAAGTACCCAGGGAAGGGCGATCATCAGCGCACCAGACAGGTAGTCCAGTATGCCGTGTATTCTGGTAGGAATTATCCGTATCATACTTTAAGGGACGCAAAAACCCGGCCAGCACCCCTGTTTTTGAATGGCAATGAACAAGGCTTAATTTTTGTTGTTATATCCTAAACATTTCCCCAAACTCAAATTTTTTATATGGCCAAAACAAAATGGGTGGTGGATCCCGCACACTCCGAAATTCAATTCAAGGTAAAACACCTGATGATCACGACCGTAACGGGATACTTTCGGGATTACAACATCGAAGTAGAAACAGACGAAGATGATTTCACCAAAGCATCTTCCATCATCTTCACTGCAAAGACAAGTTCTATCGACACTAACAACAGTCAGCGCGACACACATCTGAAGTCTGATGATTTCTTCAATGCAGAAAAATTCGACGTGGTAAAGTTCGTCGGCAAGTCATTCGCAAAGGCTGGCGAAAATTACGAACTGCAGGGTGACCTCACCATTCGCGACATTACAAAGCCACTAACGCTGGAAGTGGAATACGGCGGAATTGTGACTGATCCTTATGGCCAGACCAAGGCCGGCTTCACAGTCGATGGTAAGATCAAACGCAAGGAATTCAACCTGACCTGGGATGCGGTAACCGAAGCGGGACAGGTTGTGGTAAGCAATGATATCAGGATTCACTGCGAAGTCCAACTCATTAAGCAAGCGGAGTCAGCGGGAAGTGCGGATAAGAAGTTGGAAAAAGAAGCAAAAGTGTAGTGAACAGGGAACAGAGAACGGTGAACAGTGCGATAGAGCGTGCTGTTCACCGTTTTATTTTGTAACCCCGAGTACTTTTCCCTGCTCCCTGCTACCTCCCCTCTCCCTACTTGGCACTATTTTCAATTACGTAGTCTTACAGCTACAAACATCTTTAGTAATTCCTACCAGGAAACGATAACTTATTCTATTTGAAAGGCACTTCTGGCTTCCTTCCTTTGCATCATCATTCCGTCCCTGTAAGAAACCTTATTTCGATCCGTACCCGATGAAGACTTCCCAGAACTAAAGTGCATTTTCAACGATTGTAATAGAATAAACCATGAAAACAAAAATCATCAAAACAAGTCCCGAAGGAACCATTGACTCGGTATGCCTCTATGATGTAATCGACAGGCTGAGCGAAAGCCTCGAACCGCTTACCTTCTCGAAAAACACAGTCATCACGAATGATGTCGCACCGGATCTGTTCGTGGGAACAGACAAGAATGTAGTTGCATCCGTATTGGGCAATCTGCTTAACAATCTTATCAGTCATGCAGGATCAGACAACATCCAGATTTCTGCGAAACTCTTCGGAAACGTTGTGCTACTTCACCTGAAGAATCAGGCCGGGAACGATTGTTCTCCTATACTTCACAACATACATGACCTGCAACCTCAGATCGAGAGGCTCAAAGGGTTTGTTGGTATCACCAGCAACAGGAATAACAGAACCACAATTGCGTTTAGCTTTGTGAATATGTGCAATTAAAAGTTTGAAGCTTGATATTTGTCAGCCTCTAAACAACAATTCCAACCCTTAAACCCTTAAACTTTTAAACCCAACTTCCCTAATTCCAAACTGAGATCTAGCGCATTCTGAGCCGCAAAACCCTGTTGATCATTGTCAAAATAAACAAACACATCCCTACCCTCTTTCTGCCATTTCCTGCAACGCTCAGCCCATTTCTTAAGAGTACGTTTGTTATAGCTTCCCTGGTATTTCTTTCCCGGTCCATGCAGGCGTATGTACACGAGATCAGAAGTAACCTCTAGTGGTGAGGTATGGTATTCCAACTCGTAGATACAGAACGATGCGTTATGCTTAC
>CBINHQ010000405.1:0-2849 GCA_966250475.1 uncultured Chitinophagaceae bacterium | reverse complement strand
AATCAACTAATGCATCTTACTTTGAAGATGCTGGGCTTCGACATGATCGGCGACTTCGTGAATGTGTACACGAACTATAACCTTGAACCTCATTTTCCTAAGAAATACTTCGATCGCATAGTGATGAAGTATGACACCGCGTTCAACAAAAAGACCGCGGAATTCTGGGATGAAAACAGACCTGTAGCACTCGAGTCGGATGAGCAGCGAGACTTCCAGTACCGCGATAGCCTCGCAAAGGTGGAGCGCGACTCCATGTTCACCCGCTCCAACCTCGATTCATTACGCAAGCGGAGGAAACCCATCTCAGTTAAAGACGTTGTGTGGGGAGGAGTGAATCATCAGTTTTTTGGAAAGAAGGCAATCTTGAACTACAACATTAAGCCCTTGCTCACAAGGTTGCAGTACAACACGGTGGAAGGTGTCTCGCTGGGCGTGGAACAATCGCTCACTTTGCGACCCGCGAGAAGCAATATGGAATACATTCTCGGACTTGACTCTAGATATGGTTTCTCCAACACGCATTTCAATTCGTTTGCCACACTGACGATGCAACAAAGGACGAGCAACCTCATCAAGACAAATTATTTGCGATTCTCCGGGGGTAAGCGATTATCTCAATTCAACCACGATAATCCGATTGACGAATTCACCAATTCCATCTTCACACTATTTTGGAGGAAGAATTTCATGAAGGTGTATGAAAATTGGTTTGGCGCAGCAGAATTTTCCACGAAGACGGAGAGTGGTGTCGGAATTAAATTAGAAGGAGTCTTCGAAGACAGAATACCCGTGGAGAACAGCACCAACTTCGCATTTCTTCATAAGTCGAAGCGCGGGTTCCTTCCAAATCATCCTTATGAATTAGAAACATATCCTTTTGAGAAGCATCAGGCGTTTAGCATTTCCGCAAGCGTATCATGGCAGCCGGGACAGCGATATATTCAATTCCCCAACAGAAAGGTTTCGCTAGGTTCCAAGTACCCTGTATTCGAGATTGCGTATTCCAAGGGAATCCCGGATGTACTTGGATCGGATGTAGA
Source organism: uncultured Chitinophagaceae bacterium (assembly GCA_966250475.1). GTDB lineage: Bacteria > Bacteroidota > Bacteroidia > Chitinophagales > Chitinophagaceae > CBINHQ01. Next base: position 1,806 of record CBINHQ010000405.1, on the reverse strand, counting down.
CTTCGACAAATGGAAGTTCACGGTTTCGGATCAAATGAATTTCAAACTGGGTGGACAGTTTCATTACCGGGCATCGATTGGTGGTTTCATCAATGCAAATAGCGTGCAGATTCCCGACCTGCAGCATTTCAATGGCAATCAGGTCTATTCGAACAGGAAATACCTGAACAGTTTCATGCTTGCGCCCTATTACAAGTACAGCAACAAGGAGAGTTTCTACACGCTTGCGCATGTGGAGCATCATTTCAACGGTCTTCTCACGAATAAGATTCCACTCTTCAATAAGCTGAAATGGCATCTGGTGGCGGGCTCCAACGCGTTCTATGTTAACAGGGATAACTATTACGTGGAAGCATTCCTTGGGCTTGAAAACATACTCAAGATTTTCAGGATCGACTTCGTGAATGCCTACCAACCCGGCCTCAATTACCGGTTTGGTATCAAGATAGGTTTTGGGGGACTGATCGGGGGACGCGTCCAATTAACTAATTAATCAATTAGCTAATTATTAATTAACTTCGCGCTGTTTATTAAATTTTAAACCGTCCTGCAAACGGTCACAAAAATTTTATCATGGCCATCTTACACAATCGTGTCTCCCAGAAGGAGCTGAAGGAGCGTCTGTATCAGGAGACTGAACCTCGTACAACAATTTCGTTTTACCACTATTTTCCGATTGATGATCCAACTGCTTTCAGGGATGAACTGTTTGTGCGTCTCAACGAGCTTAAGGTCTTCGGCCGTATCTACGTTGCGCATGAAGGCATCAATGCGCAGGCAAGTGTTCCCGCGAGCCGGTTCGAAGATTTCAAGAATTATCTTTATTCCATTCCTCCATTAAACGGCATCAGGCTTAACATTGCCGTTGATGACGATGGAAAGTCGTTCTGGGTGTTGAAGGTTAAAGTGAGGGAAAAGATCGTTGCCGATGGCATACGCGATCCCAACTTCAGCATGGAGCGAAAGGGAAAGTATGTGAACGCGAAACAGATGAATGAACTGCTCAACGATCCGGATACAATCGTGATCGACATGCGCAACCATTACGAATACGAAGTAGGGCATTTCGTGAACGCGCTTGAGATCCCGAGCGACACGTTTCGGGAACAATTACCAATGGCGGTGGAGATGATGGAAAACAAGAAGGACAAGAACATCATCATGTACTGCACAGGAGGCATCAGGTGTGAGAAGGCTTCGGCGTACATGCTACATAATGGATTCAACAATGTGTTTCACCTGGAAGGCGGCATCATCAATTACGCCAGGCAGGTGAAGGAACAGGGATTGGAAAGCCGATTCATTGGAAAGAATTTTGTATTCGATGAGAGGTTGGGGGAGAGGATCACGAATGATGTGATCGCGAAATGCCACCAATGCGGCAAGCCGGCGGATACGCATACCAATTGCGTGAATCCTGGTTGTCATTTACTGTTTATTCAATGCAGCGATTGTGCGAAGGAGTTTGAAGGATGCTGTAGTAAGGAGTGTAATGATATTATTCATCTACCGATTGAGGAGCAGAAAAAATTGAGGGCTGGGATTGATAAGGGGAGGAATGTGTTTAATAAATCTCGGAGGAGGAGGATTGTTGTTAATTAGTTAATTAGTTAATTTGTTAATTAGTTAATGATGAATTTGAAAATTTGAAAATGGGGCGCCTGCGGCGCTGGCGGCTTCGCCGGGGAGTTTACCGCGGAGGGCGGGGAGACGCGGAGAGAACCTGCGAATTCCATACGAATATTTGAATCGAAAAGCCCTCTGCCAACTCTGCGCAATCCTCTGAGTTCTCTGCGTTAAAAAAAG
>CBINHQ010000404.1:0-2854 GCA_966250475.1 uncultured Chitinophagaceae bacterium | reverse complement strand
CCAATTGCTGCGGCGCCAAACAATACACCCACTGCGAGTCCTTCGGGAATGTTGTGCAAAGTGATGGCGAGTATCAACAGTGTTGTCTTGTGCAATTTCGTCTTCACACCTTCGGATTCACTCAGGCCAAAATTCAGGTGAAGGTGAGGCGTGACTTTATCGAGGAAGAAGATGAACAATGCGCCGAGAAGAAAGCCAACCGCGGCGGGAACCCAACTCAATTCCGGAGAGTACATTTTCTCAGACATCTCGATGGCGGGACTTAGGAGTGACCAGAAACTTGCGGCAACCATCACGCCTCCCGTAAAGCCTAGCATGGGGTCGAGCACCCCACGGTTCATCGTCTTGAAGAAGAAAACCAGCGATGCGCCGATTGCCGTCAGCAGCCAGGTGAAGGTGGTAGCGATCAACGCAGAATATACAGGACCTATCTCGACGAAAAATTTTTCTATCGATTCCATTGTCTATGGTTTTACAAATATGTTATCCGCCAGTTGCGCACTGATGGTGAATGGCGCCTGGCGACCTGTTTTTATTTCCATTGAATTGTCGAATGCAAATTTCTTACGCACCTCCACTCTCGTACCGATGCCAATGTTTTTGTGTCCGAGTATCTCAAGCATCCTGGTCGATTGATCGCTCACGTGGCAAACTACCGCAGGCTTGTTGAGAGGCAACTGGTGCAGACATACCTGGTGGGTGAATTCAATCTTTCCATTGCTGTCGGGAATCGGATCGCCATGCGGATCGAACCTTGGATAGCCAAGATATTCATCCAACTTGTCGATGAGTTTTTTGCTTCCCACATGTTCGAGATCTTCTGCTACAGAATGCACTTCATCCCAGGCGAATTTCAACTTCTCCGCGAGGAAGAATTCCCAGAGTCTGTGACGACGAATGATCAGCAATGCGAGTTTGCGCCCTTCATTGCTCAGTCTTAATCCGTGGTACGCCTGGTAATGAACAAGCTTCTTCGCATGCAGTTTCTTCACCATGTCTGTCACCGATGCAGGGCGAGTATTCAGTTCTGCCGCGAGCTTGTTCGTTGTCACTGATCCATCGGCACGCTGCAGATGATAAATCGCTTTAATGTAATTCTCCTCGCTGGTTGTATAATTCAACAAGACTAAAAATATTTTTAGGCAAACCTAAATAATTTTGGCTTGATATCAAAATTACAGTTGACCGAAAGGGTGGAATCGAGTAAATTGCCCTACCAATTGATCCGGATGATAGTATTTAAGAAGTATTTAGTCATCGGCCTGGCTTTGTTTGTGCTCGCGGGGTGTAAAGACAAAAAAAAACCTTCCTTGTCCGGAGAAGACCCCGTGGCGGTGGAAGACTTCATAGATTTCTTTCCGGAGAAAAAAGCTCCCTACTCCTTTGCAGACACAGTGATTCAGCGAAGGGAAAAGGATTCGCTCCTCATTAGCTATAAAATTTTCACCTCATTTGTTCCAGACAGCCTGTTGCATAAAGTGTTTGGGAAAACGACGAAGCCGCAATTCTTCCCTCTTGCAAGATTGGAAAGCAAGAATGAGAAATACATCATTGTAAAGGCGATGGCTGGTAACCGCCGCGCCGCCTACATTCTTGCATTCACGAAGAATGGAGATTACATGGATGGTTTACCCATGCTGGTGCTTGACGCCGCCGCATCAACTCAACAAATGGCGAGCGTGGACAGAAATTTCGGAGTTCACCTCACCGTGAACCGAAAGAATACCGATGGCTCCACCAGCGAAGGGAAAGATGTATACGCTTTCAGCTGGGAGTCGCGGAACTTCTCCCTCATCATGACCGAGGCGCTCGATGAAAAGCCAACCGAGATCATCAACCCCATAGACACATTCGCGAGGAAGCATAAATATTCAGCCGACTACGGTACTGGCGCTATGAACATCGTCTCCATCAGGGATGGAAGAAGGTCTGACCGAATGAGCTTCTTCATCCACATTGAAAAGAATCGCGGCGCCTGCACAGGCGAATTGAAAGGAGAAGCGATATGGCGGTCACCAACGAGAGCGGAATATCGCCTGGGCGGCGACCCATGCGTGCTTCGTTTCACATTTACCTCAAGCTCCGTTACCCTTGAAGAAATCGAAGGCTGCGGCGCACACAGAACCCTGCGTTGTTCCTTCAACGGCAGATATGTGAAGAAGAAAACAACCAGCACGAAGGCTGCCAAAAAATAATCCGAAGGCCTCTGGAAATCTTACCAATAATTGGCCGCCAAGTTTGACTAACTTGCGGCATCGTGTAAAAAGAACACAATATGAATTTTACTAATTACAAAATCCCTTATCCGGCAGATCAGCGTTATTCAAAAAAGGTGGCATACTTCTCAATGGAGTTCGCCATTCATCAACCCTTGAAAATTTACAGTGGGGGGCTCGGCTTCCTTGCCGGCTCTCATCTTCGCAGTGCGTATGAGTTAAGACAAAATTTAATCGGCGTTGGGATTCTATGGAAATATGGATACTACGACCAGGAACGCCATCAGGACCAGACACTCGAGGTAGCATGGAATGAAAAGCAATACAGTTTCCTTGAAGATACCGGCATCAAGTTCCAGATCAATGTACATGAGCACCCGGTTTGGGTGAAGGTATATTATCTCAATCCTGAGACATTCAAATCGGCGCCGCTGTTTCTCCTTAGTACAGATGTGCCAGAGAATGATTATGTCTCGCAAACAATTACGCATCGACTCTATGATGCAAACGTGGCAACGAAGGTAGCGCAGTTCATCCTCCTCGGAGTTGGCGGCGCAAAGTTGATGGATGTAATTGGATACGATCCGGATCTCGATCATCTCAATGAAGCGCACGGACTCTCATCTGCTTTTTATCTG
>CBINHQ010000403.1:0-2869 GCA_966250475.1 uncultured Chitinophagaceae bacterium | reverse complement strand
CGAGATGAGTTGCAAAAGGTGCGGGCTTCGTTTGAGCAGAGCCCTGAAGCGTTGTTCGGCCGTGAAGCACTGCAATTCGGCCTGGCGTTGAAGTACACCTTTCAATATGAATGAAACAAGGTTAAGAACTGAACCTTGTATGGAAGGATATTCTGTCATGAGTGCCCTCATCTGCGCATGAGTTGTTCGAAGGAAACTGCTTTGCGTAAGTGTCTCCAGGAAAAACAAGGATGGTGTCTGTGTGAGGAAGGAATCGGCCACGCCGGAGAATGAAGGTGCATACGTAAAGACAATCGTTGCTTCCTGTTTTCCTTCACCGCTGTAGAACGCACGTTGTACGCCATCGATCACGAAGTAGAGGTACTTCTCCGTTTCGCCTGCGGCAGTGAGGAGAGTCTTTCGCTTACACTCGAAAGGCTGCCAGATGGAAAGGAATTCCTGCAGCTCGCGTTCCTTAAGCGGAAAGGTGGATTGGAGGAAGGATTCAAGCTGCGAAAGGCCGGTCATGACGCAAAGATAGGTTGCCGGATAACTATCTTTACATGGTGAAACGCTACATCGCTCATTTCGACCTCGACTCCTTTTTCGTTTCGGTGGAGATTCTTCGTGATCCTTCACTGAAGGGTAAGGCGATCATCGTGGGCGGTACGAGCGACAGGGGAGTGGTTTCAACTTGCAGTTATGAGGCACGAAAGTTTGGTGTTCATTCTGCCATGCCCATGCGCACCGCGATGCGACTCTGTCCGCATGCGATCATCCTGCAAGGAACAAGGGGAGAATACAGTCGATATTCACGTTGGGTCACCGAAATCATCTCATCCCGCGTGCCCGTTTTTGAAAAGGCTTCGATCGATGAGTTCTATTGCGATCTCACCGGCATGGATCGTTTCTTCAATATTCCGCAATATGTACGTGAACTAAGAGAGGATGTGATTAAGGAAACAGGGCTTCCAATTTCCTGCGGATTATCATCAGCCAAATTCATCAGTAAGATGGCCACGAACGAGGCGAAGCCGAATGGCTTTCTCGAAATTCCCCACGGCAAGGAAAAGGATTTTCTCTGGCCGCTCGACGTAGGAAAGATCGGCGGCGTGGGAAAACAAACCGAACAGCAATTGAAGACCTTTGGCATTTACAAGATCGAGGACATTGCAAGAACGCCGGTGAAACTTCTCGAGCAATATGTTGGAAGCTGGGCCGAATCGCTTTGGAATAAATCGCAGGGTATCGGAAGCGCAGACATTGAATCGGATTGGGAACAGAAGAGCATGAGCAGGGAAAATACTTTTACCGAGAATGTGACAGACCTCGACTTCCTCCACAGCGAACTCGTTCGCCTCACGGAAAAAGTGGCCTACGATCTCCGCAGCGATGATAAACTGACTGGTTGCATCACTGTTAAGATTCGCTATCCGGATTTCGAAACTACCTCGAGACAGGAGACGATCGATTACACATCTCTCGACGACCAGTTGATCGCCAAGGCAAAGAATCTTTTTACTAAACTCTACCGAAAGGGCGAGCCGGTGAGATTGCTGGGAGTGCGGTTTAGTCAACTCATACCATTCACCATGCAGATGAATCTTTTCAACAACAACGAGGAAAAATTAAACCTCTACAAGGCGGTCGACGAAATTAAGGATCGGTTCGGCGGAAAGGTCGTGAGCAAGGGAAGCGTGGTGAAGAAGAAGGATAAATAATGAAATTATTTTGAGCTTCTGATGAAGTCGGCAAGCAGTTTCATTCTAAAGAAGAGATTGCTTAACATGAGGGAGAGATTATTCTTCACGTTTGCAACAGTTCCTCCGTTCATTTTCTTGATTAGCCTTAGTTCTTCGATCTTCTCATCAATCTTATCTATTAATCTTTCTACGTTCCACCCCACGTATTTCCTATTGCGATCATCGTGGATATGCTTTGCAGCGATCTCTCCCGATTTCAGCTTCTTGAATTTGAAATTTTGTTTGATGGCTTCCTTGATCGCTTCATTCGAAAGCAGGTCGATCATTACATCCTGCGAAATGTTGTTGAGGTAAGCATTGTGAAAGATGTTGAGATTGTCGCGAAGTTCACGAAGCACCTGGCGCTTCTGTATATCGTTGGTCTTACCCTCTTTGGTGAGAAAGGTAATCAGGTCTTTCAACGGAGAGATGCCAGCCTTGATCCATTCCAATTGCATGAAGCTTGATTTTTTCTAAGATTCAGCCAAGGTAAATATCCAACAATCCTTCGGGAAGTTCAACCATTATGCGTTGCTTGCCGTGATCGATCTTCTTCAAAGTGGAATCGTTCAGCGGCACCAGCACTTCCTTTCCTTCTATTTCGATGCGGCAGATGACCTGGTGAGGTTGTTCGATTACTTCGAGTACGGGGCCGAGCATGTTCTTTCCATCAACGATGGTATAGTCCACAAGATTTGCGGGCGCAGATTTGGATGCGAGCGATCTGAATTCTTGTTCGGGCAGCCAGGCTTCTTTTCCAGCAAGGGTCTGCGCCTTTTCTCTCGTATCAACTCCTTCAAACTTCAGTAAGGTTTCGGAATCCGACTTCACCTTTGCCCTTTCTATGAACCATGGAATGAACGCGGACTTTTTTTCTTCGATGAAGATCGCCTGCATTCCTTTGAAGTCAGATTTTCGTCCAAGCTCATGCTTCAGCAAGATCTCTCCCTGCAATCCGTGTACGGCGATGAGCTTTCCGAGTTTGAAATAGTTCATGGGGGCGAAAATAGAAATTGTTTTGGAAGTGAGTTTTTAGGCCGTATACCGTTGACCGTATACCGTTGACCGTATACCGTTGACCGTGGACCGGGGCTGTGCTGTTGATGAGAGATGAGAGATGAGGGATGTGGGGTGATGGAGGAGAGACT
>CBINHQ010000402.1:0-2884 GCA_966250475.1 uncultured Chitinophagaceae bacterium | reverse complement strand
CGAGACGCTGTACAAACAACAGACGCACTTCCTCGAGGGTGATTCGGAGAAATTGTTTTCCGTGATCAGGAACAGAGTGACGAACCGCAGCCTGCTGGTGCTCTTCACCAACTTCGAATCGATGGAGAGTTTGAACAGGGAGATGCCTGCGCTGAAGAAAATCGCGCATTATCATTTGTTGCTGGTGGTTTTCTTCGAAAATTCCGAGTTGAAGACCTTGGTGGAGAAAAAAGCTTCAAGCCTGGAAGAGATTTACATAAAAACCATCGCCGAAAAATTTGAGTTTGAAAAAAGACTGATGGTGAAGGAACTTCATAAGAACGGAATACTTTCCATTCTCACTACACCGGAGAATTTGACGGTTAATTCGGTCAATAAATACCTGGAGCTGAAAACGCGGATGTCGATTTAATTGGTTAATTAGTTAATTAGATAATTAGTCAATGTGGCGGCTACGCCGCGGGCTTTACCGCGGAGGGCGCAGAGGCGCGGAGGTAATTAACTAATTAACTAATTAGCTAATTAGTTAATTAATTGATTGAACCGACTTCAAGAACTCTTCAATGGTCAACGCATCTTTGAGTTTAAATTCACCAATACGGGTGCGACAAAGACTACTTAGGTAGGCACCGCATCCAAGTTGCTTACCGAAATCGTTGGCGAGGCTGCGAATGTAAGTGCCGGTAGAACACACTACACGGAAATGCACGACCGGCATTTCAATGGAAGTAATTTCGAATTCGGAGATAGTGACCTTGCGTGGTTCAAGCTTAACTTCCTTGCCCATTCTTGCAAGTTCGTAGACTCTCTTTCCCTCAACCTTAATTGCCGAATGAGCGGGAGGTACTTGCATGATCTCTCCCTTAAAATGTGAGGTTGCTTGGCGGATTTTTTCTTCCGAGATCCCTTCGGTGGATTTGAAGTCACCCGGTTCGCTCTCCAGGTCGTAGGTTGGCGTGGTGCCACCGAGGGTGAAAGATCCTGTGTATTCCTTCTCACGCGCCATGTATTCGTTGATTTTTTTTGTAAATCTTCCAGTACATATAATGAGCAAACCAGTTGCGAGTGGATCGAGTGTACCTGCATGCCCCACCTTTTTTATCCTGATCGCGTTCCTGATCTTGCGAACGGCATCGAAGGATGTCCAACGGAGGGGTTTATTAATAAGTAAGACCTTGCCTTCTTCGAATTGTTGTTGGGAGGGGGAGTGCATTTGGGGGCAAAGGTAATTAGTCAATTAATTAATTAACTAATTAGTTAATTAGTTAATTGCCTCCGCGTCTCCGTTTCTCCGCGGTAAAAAAATTGCGGCGTAGCCGCCCATTCACCGCAGGTGAACTAATTGGTTGCGCCTCCGGTGCAATTTTTTACCGCGGAGTCGCAAAGACGCGGAGGCACTGCAATGCGCAGTCATTTTCAAATTTTCAAATTTTCAAATTCAAAAATTAAAATATAAACGGATAATTTATCCCCAACTGAAACTGATCCCCCTTAAAGAATGGATAACTAAACCACTTGTTCTGATGTTGCACATCTGCGGGACGCGGACTTGGATCCTTGACCTTGTACGAATAATCGAAACGTATCACGAAGAAATTAAGATCAATCCTTAATCCCGCTCCTGCACCCACCGCGAGGTCGTTGATGAATTTGTTGAACTTGAAGACCTGTTCCGGCGAACCCGCGTTTTCCTTCAGCAACCACACATTACCCACATCCGTGAACACCGCCCCATTTACGAGCAATCCCCATGGCCTTCCCAATGGAAAGCGAAATTCTGCATTTGCCTCGATCTGTACATCGCCATACCGGTCCGGAGAACTTCCCGCACCTTCAAATGCCTTTACCGTAGAGCCGGGACCAAGTCTCCTCAATGCCCATGCGCGCATACTGATCGGACCACCGCTGAAGTATTGCTTGAAGAACGGAAGGTTATTCTGCTTGAGATGATTTCGAGTGGAATTGAAAGGATCGGCAACACCCACACCCGCGAATACTCTCAACGCGATTGACGATTTTGAATAACGTATCAATCTCGCGAACTCCACGTCAAACTTGATAAATCGATAAAGGTGTGTGTCCAGAAATTCACTCTTGAAGAATCCCGCAATCAATGGCGCGCCCTCCAGGCTCGCTTTGAACACATTCAGGTTGCTTCCCTTTCCACCGCTGAGGGTGAGGTTGGCAATGGATGAGAAGATGAATCCATCCGTGAAGATGTTATTCAACGCAGGGTTTGCTTGTATGAGCTTGTTCAGGCTGTCACGCTTGTTCAGAAAGGAATACTCGATGTTCGGAAGCTTCACATTCAACAATAACCTTCCGCGCTGGTATTCGTAACCCCAGGACCCGTTCAGCGTGGTGAGGTTGTACAGAAATCTCCTGTCCGTATTGCTTGCGTTCGCCGAGAAGATTGTCCTGAAATTATCCTTCCTGTTTTCCTTTATCCATTTGTTGAAGATGATCGCACGGGGAAAGATGATGTTGTGACTGATGCTCGCCTGTTGTGTCTGGATGAACTGATCACTTCCGCTGTTTCCAAATTCAATTCCATAACGAAGGTTGGTTGTCGCGAGATTAGCTGCCTTCGCGAAGTTTTTATTCTGCAGGCCAAAGTTCAAACCCAAACCAAACAACGTACCGGATACGGCGCTCTGGTTGATACTTCCTTCGAGGTTAGTAGAGAATGAATATTTCTTTGCCGGGGTGAGCCTGACTATGAAGTCAACTGTATCTTCTCCCGGTCTTGGGACCTGCTCGATATTTACTACCCTCCAGGCGCCCAGCAGGTTTAGTCGGTTGATTGTTCGTAAATACCTGCGCTGGCTGTAAACCCTTCCCCTGGGGAGATAAATGTTAGGAGGAAAGATTCTTGCCTTGAATT
>CBINHQ010000401.1:0-2884 GCA_966250475.1 uncultured Chitinophagaceae bacterium | reverse complement strand
AGTTCTTTATTCGGCTTCGTTCGTAATAAAACGCACGCAAAGGAGAGTGCAAAGGACGCGGAGGTTTTTACCGCGCAGGGCGCGGAGACGCGGAGTTAATTATTTAATTTAACTAAGTAGTCAATTATCTAATTATTATGAAAGTTATATGCAGTAATATTCTTGTAGTGAAGGACCATTTGGTGCAGATTTATTTAGCATGATGAATTATGTTCAGTTATGATCGATCATAGTAAATCATAAGCAATTATATCAAATCTGCGTACAATGGTCCTGCCGTAAATATCAAGTATTCTGTGTTAGGAATAATTATGTATTAAAATCGCGAACATAAGCAAACACATCCCCCCACTTCAATTATTTCCACCATCTTTGCATTCACAAATAGTAAATTATGAAAATCGGAACTAAATTCATCCATGCGGGTGCAGAACCGGATCCTTCTACCGGCGCAATCATGACACCAATCTTTCAAACCTCCACATACGTTCAGTCCGCCCCCGGAAAACACAAAGGCTTCGAATACGCCCGCTCGCAAAACCCCACTCGCCAGGCACTGGAAGAAGCACTTGCCCTCATCGAAAACGGTAAACACGGCCTTGCCTTCAGTTCCGGCGTTGCCGCCACCGATGCCGTAATCAAACTCCTCAAACCAGGCGACGAAGTGATCGCCGGCAACGACATGTACGGAGGCACATACCGACTCTTCACCAAGGTATTCGAAAAATTCGGTATTAAGTTCCTCTTCATCGACATGAGTGACCCAAACAATGTCAGCAAACACATCACCTCAAACACCAAACTGATCTGGGCCGAAACACCTACCAATCCGCTGATGAACATCTGCGACATTGCCGCAGTTTCCGCCATCGCGAAAAAACATAAAGTCCTCCTCTGCGTGGACAATACTTTTGCATCACCCTATCTCCAGAATCCGCTCGACCTAGGCGCGGATATCGTCATGCATTCTTCCACCAAATACCTCGGCGGACACAGCGACGTAATCCAGGGTGCATTGATTATGAACGACGACAATCTGCGCGAGCAACTCTACTTCATCCAGAAAAGTTGTGGCGCCGTTCCTGGTCCGATGGACTGCTTCCTCGTGCTCCGTGGGATTAAAACACTTCATGTTCGCATGCAACGTCATTGTGAAAACGGAGAAGCGATTGCGAATTTCCTGAAATCACATCCCGCGGTTTCTAAAGTATTCTGGCCCGGCTTCACCGATCATAAAGGACACGATATCGCAAAGAAACAAATGCGAGGTTTCGGCGGTATGCTCAGCTTCACGCTCAAAGACGATAGTGTGGAAAATGCTGTACGTGTACTTTCTTCCACAAAATTGTTTTCTCTCGCTGAAAGTCTCGGTGGCGTGGAATCTCTAATAAATCACCCTGCTTCCATGACTCATGCCTCCATTCCTCGCGAAGAGCGGGTGAAGAATGGTCTTACCGACTCACTCATCAGGCTGAGTATTGGCATCGAAGACGCGGAAGATCTGAAGGAAGACCTCAAGAAGGCAATCGGCTAAACCGCTTTTGGCACTGTATCTGTTTTAGTTTATCCGAGTGAAAGAACGGGAGACGGTATGCTGTACCCGGTGAGAATTTGGATAACCCTAAAACATTTACCATGCTTTACCTGATTGCAATTATCCTGCTGATTGGCTGGGCTCTTGGTTTCTTCGCGTTTGGCGCAGGACAACTGATTCACATCCTGCTGGTAATCGCCATCATCGCGATCCTGCTCAGGCTCATCAGGGGTGGTACCAGTGCGGTCTGACGCAATTAATTAAATTGCAGCCTGACCAACAGCAAAGAACTGGATAAACTAAAGAATTTTCTCGACGCAAAGGTTGATGAATACAATCAACCTTTTTTTATTCAGCAAGACCCCGTATGCATTCCACACCTGTTCAAATTGAAACAGGACCAGGAGATCGCCGGGCTCTTCGCTGCAATCTTCGCGTGGGGAAACCGCACCACCATCATCAATAAGTCACGCGAACTCATGTCCCGCATGGACATGCAGCCTTTCGAGTTCTGTACACGGAAAGGTGAATCGCATTTACGATCGCTTATTGGTTTCAGGCATCGCACGTTTAACGAGGATGATCTCTTCTACTTCGTCAGCTTTCTCAAACATCACTACAGTAAAAATGAATCACTCGAGTCTGCCTTCACTATGCACGGCGAGTCGGTAGAGGAAATGCTTTCTGGGTTTCATCATTATTTTTTTTCTCTTTATGATGCGCCCAAGCGTACGAGGAAACATATCGCCACGCCGATGAAGAATTCAACCTGCAAACGACTCAACATGTTCCTTCGGTGGATGGTGAGGGACGATGGCATCGTGGATCTGGGTATTTGGAAAACTATTTCACCTTCACGACTAATCATTCCAATTGATGTGCATGTGGCCAGGGTGGCGAGAAGGTTGAAACTTACTGATAGAAAGCAGACGGATTGGAAAACGGCGGTGGAGTTGACGGAGAGGTTGAGGGAGTTCGATGGGCGAGATCCGGTTAAGTACGATTTTGGGTTGTATGCTCTGGGGATGGCTGAAAGATTTTAAGCCACGGATTAATAGGGAGTGAGCCACGGATTGGAACGGAAGACACGGATGAACACGGATTTGTTTGAAACTAATTGAAACGGGAGGTATGGGGAACACAGATTTTTGAACCATGGATTGGAACGGAAGACACGGATGAACACGGATTTTATATTGGTATTTTGAAAATTACAGCTTAAGAATCCAAATATTTCCTGATTCCGAAAAAATTAATCCGTGTGCTCCGTGTATTCCGTCCCAATCCGTGGCCCAAAAAATCCGTGTGCTCCGTGTAATCCGTGGCTAAAACCACATCCCGTGGCCCCAA
>CBINHQ010000400.1:0-2904 GCA_966250475.1 uncultured Chitinophagaceae bacterium | reverse complement strand
TTGGTAATCGTTACATCTGGTGGAACTTCGTTTCATCACGGAAGGAACGCATCGAACAGGCCAAGGCCGACTGGAAGGAAGGAAGGATTATTCTGCCACCGAATGATAACCAGGAATTCATTCCACTGCCAAACGACCGGTCCAAACCCGCGGGTGGACCACCGTCTCCCGAGCCACTGTCCTGAGGTACTGATTTTTTGGACACGGATTTTTTTGGGGACACGGATTTAGACGGATTGGACGGATGCACACGGATTTTTTTGTTTGAATTATTAAGAGATTTCGAATTTGCTGAGGGTTGGTTTGTGTAGGATTAAATTATTGTTTTCTTTAGAATAATTATTGAATAAATATTTATCTCTCAGAAACTCTAAGGTGTTTATGCACCAAATCCGTGTAGCCCGTTAAATCCGGTCATAGGGGGCCACCCCAAATCCGTGTTCATCCGTGGCATCCGTGGCAAAAAATCCGTGTGCATCCATGCCATCCGTGGCCAGAATAACAATCCGTGTTCATCCGCGCCATCCGTGGTCAAAATAAAAATCCGTGTTCATCCGTGTGATCCGTGGCTAAAAAAAATCCATTGTTCATCCGCGCCATCCGTGGCCAAAATAAAAATCCGTGTTCATCCGTGTGATCCGTGGCTAAAAAAAATCCCTGTTCATCCGCACCATCCTTGACTAAAATAAAAATCCCGTTCATCCGTGTCCATCCGTGTTCATCCGTGGCCAAAAACAATCCGTGTTCATCCGTGTCATCCGTGGCTAAAAAAAACCCCTGTTCATCCATGCCATCCATGGCCAGAATAAAAATCCGTGTTCATCCGTGTCATCCGTGGCCAAAAAAAAATCCCTCTTCATCCGTGGCCAAAAAAAATCCCCTAGCCTCCGAATCCCCTCCAAAAATCCCCCTTCCCATCGTACCTTTGCGCCGTAATTCACATTCTTTCACCCCCAAATTAACTACTTCATGAAAATAACTGTTGTTGGAGCCGGTGCAGTTGGTGCGACCTGCGCGGATAATATTGCCAGAAAGGAACTCGCCAAAGAACTCGTTTTACTCGATATCAAAGAAGGCCTCGCAGAAGGAAAAGCGCAGGACATGATGCAGACGGCCACCCTACTCGGCTTCGATACCAGGATCACAGGCTCTACAAATGATTACTCTAAGACCGCAGGCAGTGATGTTGTAGTCATCACCTCAGGCATTCCCCGCAAACCCGGCATGACCAGGGAGGAACTCATCGGCACAAACGCAGGAATCGTGAAAGGCGTTTGCGAAAATATTCTCAAGCATTCTCCCAATGCAATCATCATCGTGATCAGCAACCCAATGGATACGATGACCTATCTCGCATTGAAATCAACAGGTCTGCCAAAGAATCGTATCATCGGTATGGGTGGTATTCTCGATAGCTCAAGATTCAAATATCAGCTTAGCCAGCGCCTGAACTGCAGCCCCTCTGATCTCAACGCAGTTGTGATCGGCGGTCATGGCGATACTACCATGATTCCTCTCATCCGCTTCGCTACATGGAACAGCGTTCCCGTTACCAAATTCCTCGATGAAGCAACGCAGAAGCAAATTGTTGCCGATACAATGGTAGGCGGTGCTACTCTCACGAAACTCATTGGCACATCCGCGTGGTATGCACCAGGCGCATCAGGAGCTGCATTGGTTGAAGCCATCGTGAGAGATGAAAAGAAATTAGTCACCTGCTGCGTTTCGCTTGATGGCGAATACGGCCAGAAGGATATCTGCCTCGGCGTGCCTGTTGTGATCGGTAAGAATGGCTGGGAAAAGATCGTTGAATTCGATCTCAACGATGATGAGAAAGCTCAGTTCAACAAGAGTGCGGATGCAGTGCGTTCGATGAACGCTGTTCTCTGATTTATCCGTCATCCTGAAATTTACCGGTTCATTAATCAGAACAGGGCATTGAATTTGCGGGTGGATTTACCGACTTAAACCCGGTTTTCTAAATAAAGGTTTGGATTATGCGCAAACTTTACAATTTGAAAACCACCATCCTTGTCTCTTTACTTTCGGTTCCCACCCTCATTAATGCTCAACCCGTAATCGATGCTGACACCGTCATCACCGGATTGAATCAACCTATTCAACTGGTGAATGCAGGCGATGGTTCCAATCGTCTATTCGTGGTGCAAAAGGAAGGCGTTGTGCTGGTCTATGATCAGTCGTATGCTCCGCTTGGTACCTTCCTCACAGTTACCGGCATCCAGACCTCTGGTGAGCAGGGGTTGCTCAGTCTTGCCTTCCATCCGGAATACGGCAATGCGGCCAGTCCCTACTTTGGTCATTTCTATGTGTATTACGACAATTCCGCCGGTGACCTTCAATTAGCCCGATACCAGGTGAGCGGCGATCCCAATGTTGCTGATCCTTTAAGCAAGGATACAATTCTAACGATTCCGCATCCTACTAACACCAATCACAACGGCGGCACATTGCAATTTGGCAATGATGGTTACCTCTATCTCAGTATTGGCGATGGAGGTGGTGGCGGCGATGTGCCTAATAATGCGCAGAATGGTGAGGTGTTACTCGGCAAGCTGCTTCGCATCGATGTAAGTAGTGGCGATACTCCTCCTTTCTATTCCATTCCTGCCGACAATCCTTTCGTAGGACTGACTGATACCTTACCCGAGATATATTCCTTCGGCCTCCGCAATCCTTTCCGATGGAGCATCGATCAGGCAACTGGTGACTTCTGGATTGGCGATGTAGGCCAGGGAGAGTGGGAAGAGATTCATTACCGCGCAGGTGGCACTACCTCAGGCGTGAACTATGGCTGGAGGTGTTATGAAGGAAACGAACCGTTTAATTCAACCGGATGTGGACCCGCATCCAATTACGTGTTCCCAATCTTCGTGTATCCAAATC
>CBINHQ010000399.1:0-2906 GCA_966250475.1 uncultured Chitinophagaceae bacterium | reverse complement strand
AATCTTCTGAGTCCGTTCACTTCTCCCAGCACGACCGCATACGAATGCGTCTGCGTGATGCTATGGGAGAGAGCCACTATTTCCAATTCTATTTTCTTCATAAAATATCACACGAAACTAAGGCATTTTTCAGAAAATTTTCCAGTATGAGAGGGGTTTTTAACTAGTTAACTGCCTTGAATTTATAACCTGGCGGGTGCTCGAAATCCCTTGGGTTTGTGCTGCCCGCCTCTATCCTTGTTGCGGTAGTGCTAAGATGTAAAACTGCGGGGCCAAGTTTAACTTCTGCGCCTGAACCCAGGGCAACCTTTCCGTTGGTGAATAATTAACTAATTAGCTAATTAGTTAATTAGCTAATTCCCTTCAACTTCTTAATCGCCTCATTCAACTTCGGCACCACTTCAAATGCATCACCCACGATGCCGTAGTCGGCAGCTTTGAAGAATGGAGCTTCGGGATCTTTATTAATGACTACAATCACCTTGCTGCGGTTTACACCAGCGAGATGCTGAATCGCTCCGGAGATGCCAATGGCGATATAAAGATTCGGTGCGATGGCGATACCAGTTTGTCCCACGTGCTCGTTGTGCGGACGCCAGTGTGCATCTGCTACGGGACGGCTGCATGCAAGAGCCGCGTGCAATGTCTTCGCAAGGTCTTCAACCATTCCCCAGTTCTCAGGCCCTTTCAATCCTCTTCCCGCGCTGACAACAATCTCTGCCTCGGTGAGAGGAATCTCTCCACTCGACTTGCTCACGTTAGTAACCTTCACCCGTCCGGCTTCCACGTTTGTTTCGAAAGGCACAACTTCAGCACTGCCTTCGCCTGCGGTTATCTTGTATGCATTCGGATTTAGTGCGATTACTTTTACGTCTGTGTTGATAGCAATATTAGCGAATGCCTTTCCGGAGAATACGCTCTTCTTAACTATGAATCCGTTTGCAGTTTCGGGCAATGCAACTGCGCCGGAAACCAGTCCTGCTTTTAACCTTGCAGACACGCGTGGTGCGATTGCCTTTCCATCTACGTTGTTGGAGAATACGATCACCTTCGCGCCAGTCTTCGTTGCCACATCGGCGATTACTTTCGTGAATACCTGTGCATCGAAGTGTTCAACCGCTGCATTGCTAACCTGGTGAATCTTCTTAATACCATATTTTCCAAGTGAGGCAAGGTCTTCTGCTTTGCCGAGTACCACGCCTTCTGCGCTTAGGCCCATCTGCGCAGCGATTGCCGCGCCATAGCTGATCGCCTCAAGCGAGGCCTTCTTTACATGTCCTTCTGCTGTATCGATGAATATTAATACCATTTTCAGTTTTTGTAGTGTGATTGAATGATGAGATTTCTCAAATTGCCTTTGCTTCTTCGTGAAGCAGCCTTACAAGTTCCTCTACATTTTCTGCAGGCACCAGCTTCACACCCGCCTTCGCAGGAGGGAGCCCAAACCCTGTGATGCTTGTTAGCGCATCCACCTGTACGGGTTCAACTACCTTCAACGGTTTCGTTCTTGCCGCCATAATACCGCGCATGTTCGGAATGCGTTGCTCCGCCATTCCCTTCTGCGCGCTTATCACCAATGGAAGTTCCACTTCGCAAACCTCTTCTCCTCCTTCAATCTCACGCGTCACTGTCGCCTTCGTTCCATTCATCTCCAACTTCGTTGCCAGCGATACATAGGGAAGGTCAAGCATCTCTGCCACCATTCCACCTATTGATGAACCATTGTAATCAATGGTTTCCTTTCCTGTAAACACCAAATCATATCCTCCCTGCTTTGCCACCTCCGCGATCTGTGAAGCGATGTAGAAGCTATCGTGACTATCCGCATTCACCCTTATCGCCTCATCACCACCAAGCGCGAGCGCCTTGCGAATGATCGGCTCCGCATCACTCGCTCCAACCGTCACCAGGTGAATCGTCGTTGATGCATCCTTTTCCTTCAATTCGATCGCACGAACGAGAGAGTACCATTCATCATAAGGATTGATGATCCACTGCACACCACTCGTGTCGAATTTCGTGTTGTTATCGGTGAAGGCTATTTTTGCCGTAGTATCCGGCGTCTTACTAATACAAACTAAGATCTTCATATTGTATGTTTTTGTACAAAGGCCCGGAGAACAGGCCAGGATTCGAGAATAGTTGTTTATGCAACTAAAACAAAGATAAGTGATGCAAAGGTAAACAGGGGAAATTCAGGACAAATTTTTTATTTCCGGATGGACAGAATAAGTAAGTTAAAAGAATATCTGCAGGGAAATCCCGATGATAGTTTTCTGAATCATGCGTTGGCGCTTGAGTATATCAAGATAGGTGAGGATGGGCTGGCGCGTGAATTGTTTGAGGGAATTATCGCGAGAGATCCGGGATATGTGGGAACCTATTATCACCTTGCCAAATTGTATGAACGTGCGGAAGAGACTGATTTGGCGATAAAGACATACGAGCGCGGGATGGAAGAGGCGAAGAAGGCGGGGGATAATCATGCGTTGGGGGAGTTGAGGAGTGCGAAGGAGGAAATTGAAGAGTGATAAAGCGCCTTACTGCGGAAGTCAGAGTGGACCGTTGACCGTTGACGGTAGACCGTTGACCGTTAACCGTTGACCGTTGACAAGCTTGCCCCGATGAAAATCGGGGTTGACTGCTGACGGTAAACGGTCAACGGTTAACGGTCAACGATTTCGAGTCTCTCATCCCCCATCTCCCAAAACATTCTAAACTTTATGCTACTACACCAATTCATATCCTCTCTCAAAGACGCCAAACATCTCCTTCTCGCCGTTAGCGGGGGTATGGACTCTGTGGTGCTATGCGAGCTTTGTCACCAGGCGAAGTTTGATTTCACCATCGCCCATTGCAATTTTCAATTAAGAGGTGAAGAGAGTGAGCGCGACGAGGCATTTGTG
>CBINHQ010000398.1:0-2908 GCA_966250475.1 uncultured Chitinophagaceae bacterium | reverse complement strand
ATTTTGAGTGCAGAATACGTTCGCAAGGAACCGGATCATTTTGTGATAAAGCTGAGTTGGGAACCTTCACGATTGAGCTTCGCGGAGATACTTCACGTACTCGGCGCCATTCCACTTCCTCCATACATTAAGCGTGAATCGGAAGAGAGTGATATGGACCGCTATCAAACGATCTATTCGAAACCTGAGGGTTCGGTCGCGGCGCCAACTGCAGGACTTCACTTCACGGAAAGAATATTTGATTCATTAGCGAAGAAGAATATTGCCACCGACTTTGTTACACTCCATGTTGGCGCGGGAACGTTCAAGCCTGTGAAATCAGAGCGACTGAACGAACACCTCATGCATTCGGAGTGGATCGATGTATCACGCGAGTCTGTGGAAAATCTGGTGAACGCAAAAGATAAACTGGTGATCGCGGTTGGCACCACTTCGCTTCGTACACTTGAAAGTCTTTACTGGATTGGCTGCAGGATCATTCGAACTGGCAAACTTTCCACTATCGGTCAATGGGAGCCGTATGAGGAATACGGAAAAAATATCAGCAAAGAAGATGCTTTGGCTGCAATTCTGAAATGGATGAATGAGCAGAACACCACAAGGCTGACCACGAAGACATCAATTCTAATTGCGCCTGGATATAAGTTGAGAATAGCAGGAGCGTTGCTCACGAATTTTCATCAACCTGGCTCGACGTTGTTGCTGCTTGTAGCGGCCATCATTGGCGAAGACTGGAAGAAGGTTTACGACTATGCGTTGAATAATGATTTCAGGTTTCTCAGTTATGGTGATGGCTGCCTGTTGTTCAACCGCGGTCAATAATCAATCTCATTTCGCGAGTGGAAGATCGATCACGAATGTGCTGCCTTTACCGAGTGTGCTGTCCACGTGAATGCTTCCATGGTGAGCTTCAACGATCGTCTTCACGTAACTAAGTCCGAGACCGAAGCCTTTAACGTTATGGATGTTTCCGGTATGCGCACGGTAGAATCTTTCGAACACACGCTT
This sequence comes from uncultured Chitinophagaceae bacterium, assembly GCA_966250475.1. Lineage (GTDB taxonomy): Bacteria > Bacteroidota > Bacteroidia > Chitinophagales > Chitinophagaceae > CBINHQ01. The sequence continues at coordinate 1,900 of CBINHQ010000398.1, read as the reverse complement.
GGCAGTTTCCTTGTTCATACCAATGCCGTTGTCCTCGAATTTGATCTGGAGATTCTTTCCTACCACTGCGGTGCAAATGCGCACAAAGAGTGGAGTGTTTTCCTTTGAATATTTTACCGCGTTGTCGAGCAGATTGTTTACAAGGTTTGAAAGATGCACTTCGTCTGCATTAACAAGGTCGTTGTCTGCGTTGAGAATTAGTTCTGCCCTACCCTGCTTCTCCTGCAATTGCAACGCGAAATTATCTGCTACGTCTTTGATCACCTCGTGCATGTGAACGGGCTTGAGGTTGAGTTCGATTTCCTGCTTCTCGAGCTGTGAAGCCTTGAGGATGGTTTCGACCTGTCGGTTCATGCGCTGGTTTTCTTCTTTGATTATCGTGCTGAAGTAGCTGATCTTCTCGCGATCCTGTAGCACTTTCTCGTTCTTCATCGCATCAACAGCAAGAGAGATAGTGGCGATCGGAGTCTTGAACTCGTGCGTCATGTTGTTGATGAAGTCGTTCTTAATCTCGCCAAGTTTTTTCTGCCGCAGCATCGTTCTTACGGTGAGGTAGAATGCCGTGACGATAATAATGGTGAAGATGATTGCGGAGAATATCTTTCCGCGTAGTGATTTGATCGCATGTTTCTTCCAGTCGAGCGCAACTACGATCAGCGTTTCATCCATTGCGAGATTCTCGCCTGCAGAACCGCTGGGAGTGATGAGCACATATGCGCGGGAAAGATTGTTGATGCTGTCGTCGAATGCGCGGCCGAAGTTCTTGGTCTGCCTTTCAATCACTCCAACCATCTGCGTTCTGGGATTGAGCGTGGCGAGACCGAATTCAAAATTCACTTTCTCAAGGCCAGCCTTGTCGAAGGCCTGGCGAATCTTATTTGAGAGTTCTCCGGTGCTGAATCTTTTTCCAATGGTAGCGGGTCTGAGAAATTCCAGGGAGAATTCTTCCTGGAAAATATTTTCCGATAATCGGGGAGATTGAATGTAGCTGCCTTTGTATTGTTCGAGATCTGCGCCTACTGATTCAATAACATTGATGATTTTTTGCTCAAGTTGTTCTTCCTTCAGCAGCACCATGTTCTTAAGCCACGAAACCTGGAAGAAGATGATTCCTACCAGTGAAAGCGTAATGAGTATGGTGATGATTGTAAAGATTCGCTTCACAAAATAGCCGTGGTTTTAATGAAAGATAAAGGCTTTACTTTTTAAACAAGCGCAAAAATACTCCCTGAGGATGGCATATGCTAATCGGAACTCGCCTTTTAAGGAAGGATTAGGAGTTCAGGATTAAATTTTGCCTATGCAGATAGTACACTCCTGCCAAAAAAATGGGTATTCAGGATTTTGCACTAAATTGAATTATGGTTGAGCCTGGCCCTGGAATATTATTGATTGCCGACCCTTTTCTGAAGGATCCGAATTTTCTACGCACTGTGGTCTTTCTCTGCGAGCATAAGCCAGAGGGCAGTTTTGGTTTTGTGTTGAACAGGAAGTATGAGAACACGCTCGATCAACTCATTCCCGGTCTCGAAGATGTGAAGCTTCCAGTTTATTACGGAGGACCAGTGCAAATGGACACCATTCATTTCCTTCATCAATATCCCGATGAGATTCCGGGAGGAGAAGAAGTGGCGAAAGGGGTGTATTGGGGAGGAGATTTTGAACTCGTAGTTGGATTGCTGAAATCAGGCATGCTCGATGAAGACAAGATCAGATTCTTCATCGGTTATTCGGGATGGGGTGATGGGCAACTATCAGGCGAGATTCAGGAGAAGACCTGGTTGACCGTTGCAGGAAACAAGAAACTGGTTTTTCATAATAACTATGAAGAGATCTGGAAAGAATCATTGAAGTTGTTGGGAGGAGATTATGAGATGATGATTAATTTTCCGATAGATCC
>CBINHQ010000397.1:0-2920 GCA_966250475.1 uncultured Chitinophagaceae bacterium | reverse complement strand
GTCGATCTGGGTGGTTGCCGCGTTGGGCATGGGCGCCGGCGCTGGTTATTATGCGCTGAGTGCATTCACTTGTCTCGGCATTCTTATCATACTTGTTGTATTCAATCCCGTGGAGGATTGGCTTGACCGGATTAATAAGGAACGAACATACCGGATACTCTGTCCATACGAAGAAGACATCATGCAGAAGTATGAATCCATCATCAGAAAATGTGGATTGAAGTTCAGACCCACGCGCAGAGTTCGCAGGGGAAACCAGATTGAAATGTTTTGGGATGTGCGCGGCCGAAGGCAGGCTCACAACAGATTTATTGAAGAAATGCTGAGGGAAACTGGACTGACCGAGTTTGAATTTTGAGGGCTCAGCGTTAATAATTAGCAAATTACAATTAGAATATATTAGTAATTGACTAAATAGCTGGATTAGCAATCTCCCATTTCTTATGTTTGCAATACCCAAAACTACATTATGAGGCAAGTAATCCTGCTGCTGCTCTGCACGATTTCTATATCCCTGCATGCACAGTATCAATCCGCCGACCCTGAAGGCTCACTCCAGGCCGGGTCGTTGCAAAGGCTCGATAAGAAAGCGAAGTATGGAGCATCTCTAATTAAAGAGGAATACACATTCAAGACTGGTAAAGGCATCGATGGTAAACCAGTGGTAACCGCCGAAGAAGATGGTGTGGTTGAAATGGTTTCCATGGAGAACAATGCCGTAATTGGTTATGTGCTTCCATACAATTCGTTTGTGAAGCCTGATGATTACGACTTTCAGATCTATTACAGGAATAAGTTCAGGAGCCAGAAGTATCCTCCCCGAAAAGTGTCACTTACTGATGAGAGCATTTTCCTTGATGATAATAACGGTCTATTCTACGGATTCAAGGCAGAGGAATCAGGCACACGTTGTCGCTTTACTTACAATTACGATTATTCAGATGCGAAGTATCTGACAAGAATATTCTTTCATCATGGCATGCCGGTATTGAAGTACTCGGTGACTTTTAAAGTTCCTTCGTGGCTCGAGCTTGACATAATTGAGAAAAACTTCTCATCGGCTTATCGCATACGTAAGGAGGTGAAGAAAGAGAAAGGAATGACTATCTATACCTATACTGCCGACAATGTGAAGCCTATCAAGGATGAGCCTGCATCTCTCGGCAGACCTTATTATCTTCCTCACCTCGTGATCACGGTTCGCTCTTACACCGTGAACAAGCAGGTGTACAACGGCTTCAAGACTCTTGATGACATGTATGCCTGGTATAATTTCCTCTATAAAAAGGCAGACAACAAAGCAGATGTACTCAAGTCACTGGTTGCACAGCTCACCGCGGGTAAGTCAGGCGATGAGGAAAAGATAAAGTCAATGTACTACTGGGTGCAGGATAACATCCGCTACATCGCGTTCGAGGAAGGTTATTCCGGATTTGTACCTCAAACGGTGCAGGAGGTTTATAAGAATAAATTCGGTGATTGTAAAGGAATGGCGAACATTCTCACAGAAATGCTGAAGATTGCAGGCTATGATGCGCACTTCGCATGGGTTGGTACGAGGGATATACCATATGACAGAACCGAAATTCAATCGATGTGCGTGGACAATCATGCCATTTCGGTGTTGTACCACGGCGGCAAGACTTACTTCCTTGATGGAACTGAGAAGTATGCTGCTTTTGGTAAGAATGCATACAGAATACAGGGAAAGAGTGTGTTGGTGGAGCATGGAGATACTTACAAAGTGGAGCCCGTTCCTGCTCCTGCTAAAGAGGATAACCTGGTGCTCACAAAAGCTGATCTTAGGCTGGATGGCGATAAGATCATGGGTCGCGTTACGCTAAGTTTCGACGGTGAAGCGAGAAACTATTTTCACAATCTTTACAATTCCATCCCTGCCGACAAGAGAAAGAATTTCCTTCGCAGCATGGTGGAAATTGGTGATAATGCAGAAGCGACAAACGTGAAGACTTCTGATTTCTCTGATCGCGACATTCCCATCGTGATTGAAGGAGATATCGAAATCAACAACCAGGTGACAAAGGTTGATAAGTTGTATTATACCAGCATCGATTTCGTTCCTGCTTCCATTGTGAATGTGAATCCCGATGCGGACAGGCAGAATCCATTCGACCTTGACAATGTATTTGTGGCGAGAGATGAAATCGTTCTTTCTCTGCCAGCGAATGCAGCTCCGAAGAACATTCCTCCGAAGTTTAACGCTGCTTTCCAGGAGAATAACCTCGAGGCGGAGTACTCGATTGAAGGAAACAAAATATTACTGAAGAAGACATTCCAATTGAACTCACCCGTTATTTACAAGAATGAGTTTGAGGAGTGGAAGAGCTTCGTTTCCAAGATCCGCGAATTCAACCGCCAGAACCTTACAATTGAAGTCAGGTAATTAATCATAATAATCAAGCCATGAGAATATTTCTTATAACGTTGATCCTACTGGGAGTAACTGCTACATCATATTCCCAGCAGAGGATCACATCAAAAGAGTTGAAGGAGATTGAGAAGAGTCTGAAGAGTAACCCACTGCTCAATGACGATGCAGACTTCAGTAATTCTGCGGAAACCAGATGGCCGTCGGAAAGCGCCGTTATTATTTGCCAAAAGACAATGTTCGATTTCGACAAGAAGGGGCTGAGTGCAGGCAAGCGCATCGGTAGGAACATCTTGGGGGCGATCTTCGCACTGCCGACGTTTGGAACATCGTTGTATATGGCGAACAAAAAAAACGAGACGAAGATTCTCGTGGAGGAGACTGAGCGTCGCAAGATTCTGCTTCGTGACAGGTTCGCACTTGATCTCTACTCAATCATTTACTTCAGGCTGTCTGCCGAAGGCGATGCATTTGCAGCGAGGGTGATCAAGAAGGATGGAACCGTTCAGCCTGTTGACCTAACCGATGCCG
>CBINHQ010000396.1:0-2922 GCA_966250475.1 uncultured Chitinophagaceae bacterium | reverse complement strand
AGAGCGAAAGGTAGCGGCGTTCCTTCAAGACAGGATTGGTCCCAACAGGGCAGGTCCGTTTGGATTGCTGCAGCCCCTCGCAGATGGAGGCAAGTTGTTCTTCAAGGAAGAAATCATACCACTCGCTTCATCAAGAATATTGTTCGTGCTTGGTCCTGCGCTGGCAATGATCATGGCGTTGCTAACTAGTGCCGTGATACCATGGAGTACACCCATGCATTTGTTCGGAAGAGAAGTGAGCATGCAGGTTGCGGATATCGACATCGGCATATTGTACATCTTCGGCGTAGTGAGCCTTGGCGTGTATGGCATCATGGTGGGTGGATGGGCTTCGAACAATAAGTTCTCTCTTCTTGCCGCAGTGCGTGGCGCATCTCAAATGGTGTCGTACGAACTTCCAATGGGACTCTCTCTGCTCGGTGTGCTTCTGCTTACCGGTTCGCTGCAGATGAGCACAATTGTAAACAATCAGCTTGAAGGTGGATGGCACATCATCTACCAACCTATTGGATTCCTGGTATTCTTCATTTGCGCTCTTGCGGAATGTAACCGAACTCCTTTCGACCTTCCCGAGGCGGAGAATGAATTGAACTTTGGTTATCACCAGGAGTATTCATCCATGAAACTCGGTTTCTATCTTTTCGCAGAATACATCAACATGTTCATGAGCGGCGTGGTGATGGCAACATTATATTTCGGAGGATACGACATTCCGTTCGTAACGGAATCGGATTGGAACATTCATCAGAACTGGCTTGCAATTATCGGATTCCTTGTGTTGCTGGGAAAGGCGTTCTTCTTCATGTTCGTGTTCATGTGGATTCGCTGGACGATTCCGCGTTTCAGATACGATCAGCTCATGAACCTTGGATGGAAGAAACTCATTCCACTCGCATTGGCAAATCTGCTGATAACAGCGGTGATCATGTTGCTGATAAATGGGTAAGAAAGATTAGATTGATAAGTTGTAGGCTTAAAAATATATTTGCAGAATTTTCAAAGCCGGAGTTGATTTCAACAAAGGCCTAAAAAAGAATAAATGTTAACGCAAAGAGCAAAGCAGGTTGATAGAAAGCCTCTCAGTTTCTGGGAGAGTCTGTACCTGCCCGGGATTTTTAAGGGGATGGCGATCACGCTGAAGCACTTCTTCAAGAAGAAGGCTACCATTCAGTACCCTGAGGAGAAGCGTACCTTTTCTAAAGTATTCCGTGGACTTCAGATTTTGAATCGTGATGAAGAGGGGCGCGAACGCTGCACCGCTTGCGGACTCTGCGCGCTTGCCTGTCCTGCCGAAGCCATCACCATGGAAGCTGCCGAGCGCCAGCCCGGTGAAGAGCATTTGTACCGCGAAGAGAAGTATGCCGCGAAATATGAGATCAATATGTTGCGTTGCATCTTCTGCGGACTATGCGAAGAGGCCTGTCCCAAAGATGCCGTGTACCTGTCGCAGACCTTCGCACCGCCGAATTATCACAGGAAAGGATTTATTTATAAGAAAGAAGATATGCTGATTCCTAATCCAAAGACCGACCCCGAAGGATATAAGAAGGCGCTGGGTGAAAGGGCGGGAGGATAATTATCTAATTAAAACAATTAGCTAATTAGCCAATTAAAAAACAGACATGAGCATTACTCAGATATTATTTTGGTTTCTTTCGGTACTCGCGCTATTCAGCGCACTGATGGTGGTCACCAGCAAGAACCCCGTGTACAGTGTTCTCTGGCTGATAGTGACGTTCTTCACAATCTCGGGACATTACATTTTACTTAACGCGCAGTTCCTCGCAATCGTAAACATAATCGTGTACGCCGGCGCAATCATGGTGTTGTTCCTCTTCGTGATCATGCTCATGAATCTCAGCAAGGCCATGGAACCGCAGAAGAATAAATGGCTCAAGCTTGCGGGAGGAATTGCAGGAGGTTGTTTGTTGTTGGTGCTGGTAGCAGCATTGAAGGATACCGAACTCGGTCAGAAGGAAGCAGGTATCGCAACCGGCAACATCGGTCTGATAAAGACACTTGGTAAAGAATTGTTCAGCACCTACGTCGTGCCATTTGAAATAAGCAGTATACTGTTTTTGAGCGCGATGGTGGGAGCGGTGGTGATTGGGAAGAAGGAGAATTAACTAATTAGCTAATTAGCAAATTAATAATTATTAAAGTGGCTATCGAAAACTACATATTCCTCTCCATCGCCCTCTTCTGCATCGGCATTGTGGGCGTGCTTACGAGGCGAAACGCGATCATCATCTTTATGTGCGTGGAGCTAATGCTCAATGCAGTGAACCTGATGCTCGTTGCATTTTCGAAAATGCATCACCTGGCAGAAGGTGCGACTAATGCTGCCGCCGGTACGGATGGACAACTGTTCGTATTCTTCATCATGGTGGTGGCGGCTGCGGAAGTTAGCGTGGGCCTTGCGATAATCGTAATGATGTACAGGAATATTCATTCGGTGGATGTGAATTTTTTAAACAGGTTAAAACATTGACGACATAGCAGATTATGCAGAATGATTTACAAATAGCCGGACTCATCCCCCTTCTTCCATTGCTGGGCTTTCTGCTTATCGGGCTTGCCCGTAACAAGATGTCCCGCACGCTCACCGGCATCATCGGCAGCGGAACCGTACTCGTCTCTTTTGCTCTCAGCCTCTGGGTTTTCATGCAGGTGAAGGATGCGAGCGCACCTGTTGTCGTGGAATACTTTAAGTTCATCAATGTGGATGCGTTGAGGATTCCATTCGCGTTTCAGTATGATCAGTTGTCGGCCTTGTTCCTGCTCATCATCACAGGCGTTGGTTTCCTCATTCATGTGTATTCCACTTCTTACATGAAGGAAGAATCTCCTGCGCATTTTGCAAGATATTTTTCATACCTGAATCTCTTCATCTTCTCCATGCTGCTGCTGGTGATGGGATCC
>CBINHQ010000395.1:0-2936 GCA_966250475.1 uncultured Chitinophagaceae bacterium | reverse complement strand
TCGTAATCCTCAGCATCAACGGAAAGGATGTGAAGAATGTGCAGGATCTGAGCCGCCTGTTAAGATCTGTACGCGGCACAGTGCAGGTTGAAGGTATCTATCCAGGATACGATGGCACATACCGCTACCCGCTTAACCTCGACTATGAAGAATAAATCAGAATGAATTAATGATACTGAGCCGGCTGATTAGCCGGCTCTTTTATTTTGCATAGACTTCATAACCCCAGGGCGACAATTTGTAAAGGGATTCCTGGCTGAGTTCAGATCCCGTCTCCTCGAAAATGCTCCTGTATTTACCATGAATGAAGGAACCATTCAATTTGACTTCAACTTCCTCTGCAGAAAGGTTTAGCAACACGATCACTTCGTTGTTGCCGTTCTTTCTCAGGAATGCAAATATGGATTTGTTATCGGAAGTATCGATTCTCAGTGTACGTGAAGACGGATCACCAGCTCTCAATGCAGGATTCGTAGCGCGAAGGTGGAAAAGCCTCGCATAGAAATCATGTAGCGCCGGTTTTTCCGTCCATGGAATGAGATCCTTGTCGAAGAACAGGAGTCGCTTGTCTTTCAGAGGCAACTCCTGTCCACTGTACACGAGAGGAATGCTGTTTCTCCAGGTGGCGCACAACACTGCAAAAGGAATTGCAGCATCGCCCATTCGCTCGTATTCGCTTCCGCTGTGCGAATTCTCATCGTGATTGCTGGTGAAGAATGCACGCATTGCCTGAGCAGGAAATTTATCCTCGTATTTGTGCAACACATGGTCGAGTCCATTGATATCGGTTTCTTTCCTCCAGAATTTTTCCATGGCGTGAAGGAATTCCCAGGTGTAGCTAACGTCGAATACTTTGTGGTAATTCGCATCTTCCGTCTCGGCGAGCCAGAAGAGTGGTTTGATTTTATCGAGAGTGGTCCTGGCTTCAATCCAGAAATCGAGTGGCACAAGATGAGCCATGTCGCATCTGAATCCATCGATGCCACATTCCTCCACCCAATAACGCTTGGCGTCAATCATTGCCTTCCTTAATCTGGGATTATCGTAGTTCAGCTTGAGTGTGTCTTCCCACTCGGGAAACGGAGGCATTAGGCTTCCACCTCTGTCGGTCACATAAAAATCGCGGTTCGATTCCGTCCACACATGATCCCAACCAGTGTGATTCGCCACCCAGTCGATGATCACTTTCATGCCAAGACTCTGCGCTTCCTTTACCACTTGCTTGAAGTCATCCAATGTACCGAACTCAGGATTCACAGAGAGGTAATCAGAACATGCATAGTAACTGCCCAGTGCTCCTTTTCGGTTCTTTTTGGCGATTGGAGTGATGGGCATGAACCAGATCGTGCCCACTCCCATGTCGCGAAGCCTTGGCAGGTGTCGCGCAAATGCCTTGAAACTTCCCTCAAAAGTGTACTGCCTGATATTTACTTCGTAAATATTTGTGGCATGTGCCCATTCTACTGGTTTGAAGTCTCCCATCGTCATTACTCATTAGTGATTTACCTAATTCGGCTAATTAATACAATATTAAGGTAACTAAGGTTAAATTTGCGGTTGGTTCATTACAAGTCAGACATGAAAAGCTTCGACGTTCCCATCATATATCGCAGTCCGCTCATCTCAGCAATCAAGAGGAAGAGGAAGGAGTTGGACAGGATGAAGAAGGACTTCACTCCCACTCTTCTCGATTTCGGACCGGTTAAGATCTATCTCGCGCGCCATTTTGGTTTCTGCTACGGAGTGGAAAACGCGATCGAGATTGCATTCCGCACAGTGGAGGAGAATCCAGGAAAGAAGATTTACCTCCTCAGCGAGATGATCCACAACCCGCAGGTGAATGCCGATCTCGCCGCACATGGAGTAAAATTTCTGCAAGATACTTATGGCAAGCAGCTCATCCCGCTCGAGGAAGTGACTGCCGACGATATTGTGCTGATCCCCGCCTTCGGCACCACCTTGGAGATGGAGAAGAAACTTCACGAAAAAGGAATTCAAACTGAATCATACGATACTACCTGTCCCTTCGTGGAGAAGGTTTGGAACAGGAGTGAATCTATCGCACGCAAAAACTTCACTGTCGTCATTCATGGCAAACCTAAACATGAAGAAACGCGAGCTACATTCTCACATGCGGCTGCAAACGCCCCTTCAGTTGTCATCCGCGATATGGAAGAAGCGATTGAACTGGCGGCATTCATCAGGCAGGAACGATCTGCGGAAGAATTCTACCAGCGCTTCCATGGACAATACTCCAATGGATTCGATCCTTCTATTCACCTCGACAGGATTGGCGTGGTGAATCAAACCACGATGCTGGCAACTGACACCCAAGCCATCGCTGACTTCCTGAAGAAGTCGATGGAAAGCAGGTTTGGATCTGAAAATCTCGCTGAACATTTTGCAGACACACGCGATACGCTTTGCTATGCCACCAACGACAATCAGAGCGCGGTGAACGGAATGTTGGAGACACCCGCCGATCTTGCTATCGTAGTGGGAGGATATAATTCATCGAACACTTCGCACCTGGTGGAACTCTGCGAGGAAAAATTACCGACGTATTTCATCAACAACGAAGACAAGATTCTTTCGGAAAAAGACATTCTTCACTATTTATTTCACAGCAAGCAGGAAGTACTCACCAGCAACTTCCTTCCAGCAAAGCGACCATTGAGCATTCTCATCACCAGCGGCGCCTCATGTCCTGATGCACTGGTGGAAGGTGTGATCAGGAAAGTAGTCGGGTATTTTGAAGGGGGAAGGACGGTGGAGGATATGATTGAGAGCTTTATGGTTGATGGTTGATTATCTTTCGAGTTGTTGCGGCGACGCTGCAAGGGGTTTACCGCGGAGGGCACGGAGAAACGGAGGAAAAATTAAGAAAGAAGAATCCCTCTGCGCCTCTGTGCCTTGGCGGTGAATTGATTGCGGCG
>CBINHQ010000394.1:0-2943 GCA_966250475.1 uncultured Chitinophagaceae bacterium | reverse complement strand
ATAACCTCCACGACCCGTACGCTGGTTTGCCGTGTTGGTATTCGCGTTATTATAGGGTACGCCGTCAATAACGAACAATGCCTGGTTGTCGCCAGTGAGAGATTTTGTTCCGCGAAGAATCACATTCGTCGATCCGCCGAGTGTGTTCGTTTGTTTTACATCCAGGCCGGCCACCTTACCGGAGAGGTTCTGGACAAAGTTGGATGTCCTCGCCCTGTTCACTTCCTCTCCCTGCAATTGTTGCGCGGCATAAGGCACCTGGTTCCTCGTTCTGCGGATACCCAGCGCCGTCACAACAACTTCCTGCAAGTTGCCTTGAGATTGAAGTACAACATTGACCGTGGATTCAGCGCCAACTTTTACTTCCTGCTCTGCGAAGCTCGTTGAGCTGATGATCAATGACTCTCCTTCTTTAATCTGAATGGTGAAGTTGCCGTTTACATCGGCCGCAACACCCGTGTTTGTGCCTTTAACCGTAACGTTGGCAAAGGGAACCGGGTCGCCCTTGCTATCTCTGACCGTACCGGTAATGGTCCGGGTTTGGGCATAGACCAATGCAGCAATTAGCATCAGTACTGCCAGCAGTAACGCGTGTTTTCTCATGTGATTTCATTTTTTAGTTACACAATCGGACAATAGAAAAAATATCCCAACGGAGATTCAAGTGTGATTTATTTTGAAGCAGTTGTAGTCACAGTTCTTACTGGCAGGTGAGATCCAGCATTCACATTAAAAAATAATGGCGGGCTTGTGTAACAGTGGTGGTAACTTGTTTACAATGGCAACTTGCTTGTAATGGCGGGGCTTGCGGTCTTTCTTAAAATAGCAGATAAGTCCTGGCGTTGCTGTAGAGTGGATTCAGCATTTAATAGAATAGCGGCCCGGGCTTTCCAGATGGGCAGACATAGTTTTGGCGTTTACTGAACGAGTGTGTTCAGCACTAGAGGTTCGTAACGATGGCTCTTGAAATTTCAACAGGCACGGTCTGAAGGTGGAGTGTCAGTGCCCTGATTTTGATTGACTTTAGTCGTCCGGTAATGAGGACAACTGCAGATTTGTAATTGCTGCGCCAAATTCGATTTTTTTTTGGAATAAAACAAAAAATAGATGCGATGAGGAGCCTGCCCCGATGTAAATCGGGGATGAGCGAAAAGATTATTGAGGTGTGGGATGAGAGATGAGGAGCCTGCCCCGATGTAAATCGGGGATGAGAGATGAGAGATGAAGGATGAGAGATGAGAGATGGGAGATGAGGGACTTTAAGTCAAAGTTTTTTTATGGATTCAAATAGTCTTCGATAAAAAGACTCTCATCCCTCATCTCTCATCCCCCATCTCTCATCAACTCTTCACAAAAACTTCCGCAACTGCACCTTCACCTCCGTCTTCCTCTCCCCCGCAATTTCATCCAACCCAGAACCAATTGCTTCCATTCCCGGATAGAGTGATTGCGAAATTTTGAGCCAGCATGTTGTCTTATTGTTCAGGTCATAGCTGAAGATTGCATAGTATCTGCAACCTCTTCCAGAGAACACTGGAGTGGAACTTCCATACATCACATCATTTTCATATGCATACAATCTGGTATCGTAACTATCGGTATCGAAGTAGAGGATCCGGCCTACAACGCTCCAGGGTTGCGTCATTGGCTTATACAACACATCGAAATACCCCAGTAATCCCGACTCCTTTCTTTTTTTGAAATCGCTGAACCACGAGGCTTCCACTCTCGCCCGAAATGTGAGATCCATCGCAGCCTTGAGAGAGAAATGCGTGCGCCATGATTGCTTTCGATAGGGAATAACTTCATTCACTTCGGATGGCTTTGTGCCATCGTTCGAAGATTTTGTCTCCGCTCTGAACCGTGTATACCATTCAATGTGTCGTGCAGGAGAACAATTTACCTGCACGAGAAAATCCTTTCCCGAGGAAGGTGCATCAACCCTGAACTTCAGCCAGGGAAATGAATACACATCCGCATACAAACTGATGCGCCAATAATTGGCTGGCCTGATTGTGATCCCCGCGAAAATTCCATATTCATTATTTGGCAAAGAAGATTCCGTGAATGCATTTCCATACATGGATTGATACTGGGGAGAAATACCGCGATACAGCAATGAAAGATCCGCACGGTGATCAAGCGTGAGCAGCAACCCCTGCACCATTGCTTTGTTCATGTTCTTATCTATAGCCAGTTCGCCAAACGCGTGAAGGTTTCTCCATGTCACGCTGTAATCCACACTCGCGTTCATCCATTTCTCTCCACGAATGGCGAAGAGATTGTAAGGCAGATCCCGCTTTTGAATTGCAGCAGTATACCTGTACGCGACTCCGTTAAAACCTACATGGAAACTTCCCCCACGAAAAGATCTCCTTTCTCTAGTCAATTTAATATTACCGCCCACCGTGAATTGCCCAACCGAATTCTTATTACCCGCCTCGAGCACTGTGCGATGATTCCCCGAGGTAAGGAACGAGGAAAGCGATTCACTCTCCGTCGCAGGATCTCCCTCTGTATTCGCACTAAGTTTTCTCGAGGAGACGAAGACCGTCATCTCCAAATTGCGTTTCTTCGCTGTTATTCCCGCTCCACGATGAAAGAAGAATTCACCTGCTGAATTATATGGTCGCAACGTGGCCGACTGCCGCTTCACATTGGTGATCTCTCCGCCCTTTCCAAATGCGAGTCCCTGCCAGTGGATCAATCCTTGCCCGAGATTCACACTGAAGTCTCCCAACGCAAGCGACTCTATGATTCCAATCTTCCTCGCAAAGAGAAAGAAGGTGTAGAAATCGAAACCCATTCGCTGCGCACCCTTCAGGAATTGTTCGCCTGCATCTTTTTCTCCCAGCAATCCAAATTGCAAAAGGTTCTTGTAGGTATACCTGTATCTAATCCTCAGTTTCTCCGGCGAGCCCGGGTACGTACTTCCCGTAGAAT
>CBINHQ010000393.1:0-2950 GCA_966250475.1 uncultured Chitinophagaceae bacterium | reverse complement strand
GAATTGCAAGACCGTAATCTCTTCTTCCTCTTCCATTTTTTTCAAACGCAAGGGTCTTCAGCAATGCTTCGCCATACAGATTGATGCTTCTGCGATTGAACCAGAATACAATCGAATCGAGCGATGGAGAATGATGAGTGTAAAGTTCTTTACCGCCTCCGGGCACGCCTTCATAGCTTTCAAGAACAAAGGCCGGAGGACCATCATCGGAAAATCCTTCCCGGAATAATTTTTCCGAAATCGTATTCATGAATTGCATCGGCGGATTGGGGAACGAACCGGAAATCGTAAAGGGCGATTCACCCAAAGGAATCGTTCCTCTTACTATCGCTTCCGAAGACTGCGGAGGAAGATAGATATACGCATTGTCGCCACTTCCTTTCTTGCCCGTAGTGAGTTCAGAATAGAAGTTGACGTAATCCATTCGCGGATCTGTTCCGATGATCTCGCAGGGATCTCCAACCCTGCTTCCGGGTTTCAGTTTGAGGTCGTATTGATTCTCACGCCAGTTGAGTCCTGAAGTACCGGCACCGTAATAATTGCCGATATCATCCCAAATCCAGCCACCCGGAATAGTCTGGGTTTCGAAGTTCGACGAATGCGCCACCATAAGTCCATTTACTCGGTTAATTCCTTTTTTCCTCAACGCATCGATTATCGCACCAAGCACCACATCTTCTTTCGTGCTAGCATACCTCCAGCTTCCGAGCGTAGGATCGCCCGTTCCTTCCACCATGATGTTTCCCTCGAGTGTACCCTTCTCTATTTTCCCATTATAGAAAAATGAAGTCTTATACTTGTAATCGCTTCCCAGCAATTCGAGAGCGGTCACGCTCGTGATCACCTTCTGCGTAGAAGCCGGAGCAAGACCTGCCATTCCATTCTTCTCGAACACGATCTTCCCCGAGGTTGCATCATACACATACAGCGAAGCAATGGCATGCCTGAGTTGCGGATCCTCTTCGAATTCCGCAAACGCATTCTTAATCCTGCTTTCAATTGACTGTCCTACACCAACAACTGAAAACATCAAGCACAAGCCCAACAAGAGGAGTCTGTTCATACAAAAGAATTAATGGAGAAGAAAATGTACACCTAAATTTGACAAAGAAACGCCAATTAGCCAATACGCTATTCATTAAATTAACCAATTACCTTGATCAACGCATCCATCATAACCATCGGCGACGAACTCCTGATAGGACAAACCATCGACACCAACAGCGCATACATCGCGCAAAAATTTAACGAAATCGGAATCTGGGTAAGGCGAAGACTAGCCGTGGGCGACAACCGCGAAGAAATCTGGAATGCCCTCGCCGAAGAAGAGAAACATTCAGACATCATCATCCTCACCGGCGGACTCGGACCCACAGCAGATGACATCACCAAGCCCCTGCTCTGCGAATACTTCGGTGGAAAGCTCGTCGTGAATGAAGAGGTGCTCGCACACGTGAGATATCTCTTCGAAAAAATCTACCGCCGCACCGGATCGATACTCGAAAGAAATCTCAAACAAGCCGAGGTCCCCGACAATTGTACCGTGCTACGCAACGATAGAGGCTCCGCACCGGGAATGTGGTTCGAGAAGGTTGTGAATCCAAAAGCAATCAACCCCGTCACCTTCGTTTCGCTCCCCGGAGTGCCGCATGAAATGAAGGGAATCGTTAACGCCGAACTCATACCGCGATTGCTGAAGCGATTCTCATTCCCCACAATAATTCACAAGACTGCAGTCACGATGGGCCAGGGAGAATCATTCATCGCCGAACTCATCGAAGATTTCGAATCATCCCTTCCTCCACAAATTCGTCTCGCCTACCTTCCTTCGTATGGAATGGTCAAACTGCGACTCACCGCCTTTTCGGACAACGACCCGGGGATTGAAAAGGAAATGAACGCGCAATTCGAAACCCTGAAATCACTCGTGAAGGAATATCTCGTCACCGATGAAGACGAACCCATCGAAAAAGTAATTGGTAAAGTATTAAGGCAAAAGAAAAAGACCGCAGGCACGGCCGAGAGTTGTACCGGCGGCTATATAGCTCACCTTCTAACTTCCATTGCCGGTTCTTCGGATTATTTCAAAGGCAGCGTGATCAGCTATGCAAATGAAGTTAAGATGAACCTGCTGGGAGTGAAGGAACAGACACTCATTACTGATGGCGCCGTGAGCGAGCATACCGTCAGACAAATGGTGAAGGGAGCAATCGATACGCTCAATGTCGATTACGCATTGGCAACCTCTGGCATCATGGGTCCAGCGGGAGGCACGGACACGAAGCCGGTAGGTATGGTTTGGATTGCTGTCGGCAACAGGCAACAGGTAATCGCGAAGGAATTCAATTTCCGGTTCGACAGGGAACGAAACATCCGTCAGACCGCGAATGCAGCGCTAAACATGCTGCGGAAATTCATCCTGGCTAACGACTGATCGCAGGATAAATATCAAATCATTACCTTTGGCCCCGATATCGGATTGCCTGCTATTCACGTGGATTGATGGAGACATCTGCCCGGAAATTCATCGCTGTATCAGTTGAAGCAACCGGAATTTTATTTGAAAACATTTCAACATAAATCAAGGTAAATAATATGGCCATAGTTGACCTGATAATGCCGAAACTGGGTGAAAGTATCATGGAAGCCACGATCCTCAAGTGGCACAAGCAACCCGGCGATGCAGTAAAGATGGACGAAACCGTGCTCGAGATCGCCACCGACAAAGTGGACAGCGAAGTTCCCAGCACCGCCGCAGGTACAATCGAAGAAATTCTCTTCAAGGTCAACGATGTCGTTCCCGTAGGTACTACCATCGCCAGGATTCGCACCGGCGCAACTGAACCTGCGTCAACTCCTCAGCCTTCCACTTCCACTCCCGCACGCGAAGAGAGAACGGTGGAAGCGGAAACCGTTTCCAGTAGCATCTCAAATAATTCATACAAGGCAC
>CBINHQ010000392.1:0-2950 GCA_966250475.1 uncultured Chitinophagaceae bacterium | reverse complement strand
TCATCAATCATTCCATTCCATTTGAGGAGATAAAGGCGACGAAGGTGTTGGTTAGGTTCAATTAAATGAGAGAATTTGAGAATTTGAAAATTTGAAAATTTGAAAATGAACGAGTCTGAGGTTTTAAGCTCTTTTTAAAATGTAAATGATTTTTATTTTATATAATAACAAAACAATAGCTACAAATACCGAGTTATGGCAAGCATTAATCTAATCGAAGCCTTCCAGGAATTTAAGGATGCGGAGAACATCGACAGGCCGACGATGATGAAAGTGGTCGAAGACGTGTTCAAGACCCTCCTCCGGAAGAAGTACGGAAGCGACGAGAACTTCGATGTCATCGTAAACGCCGAAAAAGGCGACCTTGAGATCATTCGTCGCCGCATGATTGTGGAAGATGGCCAGGTGGAAGATCCATTGGCCCAGGTAGCCTATTCGGATGCAATTAAGATAGAACCCGACTTCGAAGTGGGTGAAGAACTCTATCAGGAAATAGACCTTTACGATTTTGGTCGCCGCGCGATTCTCGCTGCCAAGCAAACCCTTGCCAGCCGAATCAGCGATTTGAAGAAAAACGTTCTCGCTAAGAAATATGGCGACAGGATCGGAGAGATCATCAGCGCCGAGGTTTATCAGGTTTGGAAGAAGGAAATTCTCCTTCTCGACGAAGAAGGAAATGAATTGATTCTCCCCAAGAGCGAACAAATTCCTCAGGATTACTTTAAGAAGGGAGAAACCATCCGTGCGGTGGTGAAGAAGGTTGACATGAAGAACAACAACCCGGTGATCATTCTATCCCGAACCTCACCAGAGTTTCTGGCCAAATTATTGGAGATAGAGGTTCCCGAAATTTTCGACGGGCTGATCGTAATTAAGAAAATTGTCCGCGACCCCGGAGAGAGAGCAAAGGTGGCAGTGGAATCATACGACGACAGGATCGACCCGGTTGGCGCTTGCGTGGGTATGAAAGGAAGCAGAATCCACGGCATCGTACGCGAATTGAAGAATGAGAACATTGACGTGATTAATTGGACCAACAACATCCAACTCCTCATTCAACGCTCACTTACGCCAGCCAAGATCACCAGCATGGAACTTGATACGGAAAATAAGCGTGCTAGCGTGTACCTTAAGCCAGACCAGGTTTCACTGGCAATCGGCCGCAGGGGTGTCAATATCAAACTTGCATCTGAACTCACAGGCTACGAACTCGATGTTTACCGCGATAATGAAGGAGAAACTGAAGAGTTCGATATCGACCTGGAAGAATTCAGCGATGAGATCGACACTTGGGTGATCGACGAATTCAAGAAGATTGGATGCGATACAGCCCGCAGCGTACTCAACCTCACAGTTGATGAACTCGAAAGGAGAACCGACCTTGAAAAGGAAACCATCGAAGAAGTGAGGAAAGTACTTGAAGAAGAATTTGAAAAAGAATAATCCAAACAATCCTGATTTTTAGGTTTGTAGGATTAATAAAAACTACCTTCGGTTATAAATAGAAGGGCCCAGGTAAAATTTAATATGGCAGAGATTAAACTTCCAAGATTATTAGCAGCCGCCAAGGAATTCAACATTGGCCAGGATACACTTATCGATTTCCTGATCGGTAAGGGCTTCCCAAAAGAAGACCTTAAGGCCACGTCAAAATTGACGGAGGACATGTATCGTGCGCTCCAATCGGAATTCCAAAGCGATAAGGTTGCGAAGATGAAGAGCGACCAGCTTGAGTTACCGAAGGGTACCATCACGGAAACAAAGAAGAAGAAAGAAGAAGAAGAGATTAGCTTCAGGAAAGAGGAGAAGAAGACAGTTACGAAAAAGGAAGAGCCTCCGGTGGTAGTTGAAGAACCAGTGACAGCAAAGGAAGAGCCTGCGAAGGAAGAAGAGGTTGTGAAGATCGAGGCCCCCGAAATTGAGAAGCCAAAGATTGTAGATAAGATCGATCTCGCTGCCATCGACTCCTCAACCCGCCCGAAGAAGGTTGTAAAGAAGAAGGCTGATGAAGCACAGGAAAAGGCTGCTGAGCCAAAGAAAAAGAAGACGAAGAAGGAAGCAGCAGAAGAGAAAGCAGTTGCTGCAGAGGAACCAGCCGCTGAAGAAATTGCAGCCAGCGCCGAAACACAGGAACAGGAACCGGAAGCACCTGCCGTAATCGAGAATATCAAGGCAGAAAAACTCGAGGGACCAAAAATTCTCGGAAAGATTGAACTCCCCACAGACAGCGATACACGTCCGAAGAAAGACGAGAAGAGAAAGAGAAAGCGCATTCCTATTGAGAAGAAGGAAGTGAAGCAGGAAGGAGGTGGCATGACGGTTACCCGCCAGGGCGATCGACGAGGCCCGGGTCAGTTCGGCAGATCTGATCAGCGCCGTGGAGCCGGAAGGGGACAGCGTGGTGGACGCAGAGAAGAAAAGCTCATCGACGAAAAAGAAATACAGGAAAAGATACGTGAAACCCAGGCCCGTCTTGCAGGTGCTGGTGGAAGAGGAAAGAGCCTCAAGGCTAAGATCCGCCGCGAAAAGCGCCAGGGAATGGCAGACGCCGCCGGTGCGGAGACTGATGACAACAAGTTGCTGGTAACGGAATTCATCAGCGTAAGCGAACTCGCCAACCTGATGGATGTAAGCTTCGCGGAAGTGATCAGCAAGTGTATGAGTCTCGGCATCATGGTGTCGATCAACCAGCGCCTCGACGCAGAAGTGATCGAACTCGTGGCCAGCGAATTCGGCTTCGATGTCGAATTCATCGACATGGAAAAGCAAATGGAAATGGAGGAAGATGAAGAAGAAGAAGACAGCGAAGAATCTCTCCAGCCACGCTCGCCCATCGTCACCATCATGGGTCACGTTGACCACGGTAAGACATCATTGCTTGACTATATCCGAAACGCAAACGTGGTAGCAGGTGAGGCCGGGGGTATTACCCAGCACATCGGCGCCTACC
>CBINHQ010000391.1:0-2958 GCA_966250475.1 uncultured Chitinophagaceae bacterium | reverse complement strand
GGTGAAGGCCGATGTATAATTCCTTTTAGATCTCTTCCAGTAAATCAAATCGATTCTTGCCATCGCGGTCGAGCTTGTTCACAAACACGATAACGGGAGTATCGCGCATGCGGCAGACTTCCATCAGGCGTCGCGTCTGCTCCTCCACACCATTCACGCTGTCGACTACGAGAATTACGCTATCAACCGCCGTGAGCGTTCGGTAAGTGTCTTCCGCGAAGTCTTTGTGACCGGGAGTATCGAGAAGGTTAATGAGAATGTCGTTGTACTCGAAGCTCATCACTGAAGTAGCCACGGAGATTCCGCGCTGCCGCTCAATTTCCATGAAGTCGCTGGTGGCGAATTTCTTGATCTTGTTACTCTTCACCGCACCCGCCACCTGGATGGCTCCGCCGAAGAGGAGGAACTTCTCGGTGAGCGTGGTCTTACCAGCATCGGGGTGGCTGATGATGGCAAAGGTCCTGCGCCTCATTATTTCGTTGTGATATTTCATTGGGGCGCAAAGGTAATAATTACCTAATTAGCTAATTAACGGATTAGGTAATTAAATTCCTAATTTCGTTGCATGCTCGAGATCATCCGCAGCAGCTTCGTAATGGCCATCCAGGAACTCTGGAAGAACAAGCTCCGAACATTCCTTTCGCTGTTCGGGATCACCATCGGCATCTTCTGTATAATCGGCGTGCTAGCCACCGTTCAGAGCCTTGAGCGAAACATTCAGAACGAGGTGAAGTCGCTCGGCTCCAATTCAATATACATTGATAAATGGGAATGGGGCGGTGGTCCCGACTATCCATGGTGGAAATACATCAACCGACCCTCACCGAAATACGCGGAAGTAGAGCCGATCAGGCAACGCACACCAGGAGCGAAATATGTAGCCTTCAAGATTGAAACGAGGACGGACATGGAATTCGGAGGTAACATACTTTCGAATGTGAACATCTACGGCATCACCCAGGATTTCGACAATATTCAACCCGTAGAAATTGAATATGGCCGATACATGTCAGAAGCGGAATTCGACCGTGGCGTGAATGCCGGCGTGATAGGAAATGAAATTGCAACCAAACTCTTCGGCTCTGCTGAAGTAGCGGTTGGCAAACAAGTAAGAGTAAAAGGAAAGAAGATTACAGTTGCAGGTGTGATTAAAAAACAGGGACAGCAAATGCTGGGCGGATGGAATTTCGATCAGAGCATGATCCTGCCTTACACCTTCGCGCGGACAATGATCGATGAACGCAGGGCAGATCCATTCATCATGGTGAAAGGTCCCGAAGGAATGAGCAGCAAGGCGCTGAAGGATCAGCTTGCCGGTACTATGCGTGCGGTGCATAAGCTAAGCCCAACACAGGAACCCGATTTCGCGCTTAACGACATCAACGATTTCAGTGAAACCATCAGTTCTGCCTTCGCGGGACTTAACCTCGGCGGCGCGGTAATCGGTGGCATCAGTCTAATTGTCGGGCTCTTCGGCGTGGCGAACATCATGTTCGTGAGTGTGCGCGAACGTACAAGCCAAATCGGGCTCAAGAAAGCCATTGGCGCGAAGAAGGGAGTCATCCTCACTGAATTCCTTCTCGAATCATCTGTACTCAGCATCATCGGCGGATTGATCGGCCTCACACTCGTGTTCGTCCTCACACTTATTCTAAGCAACCTGCTCGAGTTCCCAATATTCATATCATTGAATAATATGGTGTGGACCTTCATCATCTGCATTTTCGTTGGCATCGTCGCGGGAATCATTCCGGCGTATAAGGCGGCGCAGATGGATGCGGTGGTGGCGATTAGAAGTTGATAATAGTTGACCGTGGACCGTTGACCGTGGACCGTGGACCGTGGACCGTTGACCGAGGACCGTTGACCGTGGACCGTGGACCGTTGACCGTTGATCGTATTCCAGGTTCGGCAAACATTCTGCAAGTGCACGAGCTGACGGTCAACGGTAAACGGTCAACGGTCAACGTTAAGCGGCCAACTAATATAACATTAATGACAAAAATCCTAGCCATAGAATCCTCCTGCGACGAAACCGCTGCCTCCGTATGTTTGGACGGGCGGATACTCTCGAATTTCATCGCTAATCAATCGGTGCACGAGAAATACGGAGGTGTGGTGCCCGAGCTTGCGAGTCGCGCGCACATGGAAAACATCGTGCCCGTTGTTGATGCTGCGCTACGCAAGGCGGATTGCAAACTCTCCGAACTCGATGCCATCGCTTTCACACAATCTCCCGGGCTCATCGGCTCCTTGCTTGTTGGTGCACAATTCGCGAAATCGCTTGCGCTTTCTTTAAAC
This sequence comes from uncultured Chitinophagaceae bacterium, assembly GCA_966250475.1. Lineage (GTDB taxonomy): Bacteria > Bacteroidota > Bacteroidia > Chitinophagales > Chitinophagaceae > CBINHQ01. The sequence goes on along the minus strand of CBINHQ010000391.1, from coordinate 657 downwards.
AAACCACTCGTGGCCGTGCATCACATGCAGGCACACGTGCTCGCAAATCTTATCGATGATCCGAAGCCCACTTTTCCATTTCTCTGTCTCACGGTGAGTGGCGGCCACACACAGATCGTGCTTTGCGAATCGCCCACAACCATGCGCGTGATTGGGGAGACGATCGATGATGCTGCAGGAGAAGCATTCGACAAGGCGGCTAAATTACTTGGGCTCCCCTACCCTGGCGGACCACTGATCGACAAACATGCTGCGAAAGGTGATCCTAAAAAGTTTAAGTTTCCCGAGCCGCAAGTTGAAGGTCTCAACTTCAGTTTCAGCGGACTCAAGACAGCCATTCTCTATTTTCTGCAGAATGCAGGCAGTAGTATCAAGTACAAGGAAGAGTTCATTGCCGCTCCGGAAGAGAAGGAACGATTCATCAAAGAAAATCTCGACGATCTCTGCGCCTCGATTCAGGATCGGATCGTCTCCATATTGTTGCACAAATTGAAATTGGCAACGATTGAAACCGGCATCACCGAAGTCTGCATCGCCGGAGGTGTTTCTGCCAACAGCGGTTTGCGAAATGCCATTAGCGAGGCAGGAGAAAAATTCGAATGGAAATCCTACAGACCCGCATTCTAATATTGCACCGACAATGCCGCGATGATCGCT
>CBINHQ010000390.1:0-2960 GCA_966250475.1 uncultured Chitinophagaceae bacterium | reverse complement strand
TAATTAGCTAATTAGCTAATTAAGAAAAGAGGCCACTTGCTTCGCAAGCGGCCCCTTCATTTTCATTGGTGCAACAATGTTATTGCAACGGTGTTCCTGGTACCACAGCTGTTTCAACGATATGTTTTTCGCCACTGTAGCGCCATGTTTTCACGGGTTTAACTTTAGTCTTAGTCTTGACAGTTCCTTTTTTAACCTTAGTTTCCGTTTCTGCTTCTACTGCTTCATCGTTCTTGTCCGCGAAAGCAACCGCAGGCTCTTCGACGTTGTAATTGCATCCGATACAAACATCAATCGTGTTCATATCCTTGTCAACTATCAATACGCCTTCGGCTAATGATTTTTCATCTTCGAGTTTTTGAGCCGGAATCTTATATACTCCGGGTGATTGGCGCAGGTATGCTTTGAATCTTCCCTGAGGAAGCCCTTCAACCCAGATTACACCTTTGTTTTCCGGATCGATGCTGATGTTAACTGTTGATTCTGCACCTTCCTTATCTGTAACAGTGTAGTTACCGATGGCAGGGAAGATCTTCTCAATAGTTAATGGCTCAGGCATTGGAGTGTGCTTGTACTTCTCCGGATTATAGTTATTCCAAAGGTCATTTGAAATAGGACTGGTAGTAGTTGTAACAAGGGGCTGAGTCATTGTATCCTGCTGCATTGCTGTAGGGTCTGTCGGAGTAACCGGTTCCATTGGGGTTACAGGTTCAGCCGGCATTACTTGTTTTTCCGGCGAGGGTACTGTATCCGTTTGCGCGTTTACGGAAGCGGCAAAAAACAGCATCACAGCGCAGGCGATCATTGCGGCTTTTTTCATAAGTTTCTGTTTAATAGTTTATCTAAAAATCACTTTCGCCCCATTCCTTTTAAATATTATGCCAGAAATTGATTTTGTGGAAAAATGCGAACAAATGCGTGCATATTCTGGAAAAATACCATGCATTATTTAGTGGTTATTCTCGCAAATTGACTATTGCCTACCTTGTTCTATCTTCGTTGTCCGCAAGAATTATGAGTACAAAGGAAAGCACACGACCCACAGAGAGCAGGAAGAATGATGTTGCGACGCAGGACAATGACGCGATTGAAGTGTTTGGCGCCCGGGTGCACAATCTTAAGAACATTGATATCTCCATACCGAAGAATCGTCTCGTTGTAATCACTGGAATCAGTGGCAGCGGCAAGTCTTCACTCGCATTTGATACCATCTATTCGGAAGGACAGCGCCGCTACATGGAAACCTTCGGCGCATACGCTCGCCAGTTTATAGGTGATATGGAGCGTCCCGATGTTGACAAAATAACCGGGCTCTCACCGGTTATATCAATCGAACAAAAAACCACCAACAAGAATCCCCGCTCAACGGTTGGAACAGTTACCGAAGTGTATGACTTCCTTCGTCTACTTTATGCACGAATCGGAGAAGCCTATTCATACAACACAGGCAAGAAGATGGTGAAGTGGAGCGAGGAAGAAATAGTCGCGAATATTTACACGAAATATTTTGAGAAGAAGGTCAGCCTGCTTGCGCCCATGGTAAGAGGCCGCAAAGGACACTACCGCGAACTCTTCGAAGAACTAAGGAAGAAGGGTTATCTCAAGGTTAGGGTGGATGGTGAAGTGCTCGACCTCGTCCCGAAGATGCAGGTCGATCGATATAAGATACACGATATCGAATTGGTGGTCGATCGGCTGGTGGTAAACGAAGACCTGAAGGCAAGGCTTAGCCAGAGCGTGCAACAGACTTTGAAACTCGGTAAAGATCTATTGTTCTTGCTGGTGGAAGATGAAGGTAAAACCGGAAAGGGAACAAAACAATCAACCGGTAAGACCGAAATCGTCCAATACTCAAGGCAGTTGATGTGTGAAGACACGGGAATTAGTTACGAGGAACCGTCACCCAATTCTTTTTCGTTCAATTCACCATATGGCGCATGCCCCTCGTGCAAAGGACTTGGCACAACTTTCCATATTAATATGGAGGAAGTGATTCCTGATCCGGAGTACAGCATTAAAGAAGGCGGGATCGCACCACTGGGAGAAGAACGCGAGGCATATGTTTTCAGGCAGGCTCAGGAAGTGGCAAAGAAGAACAAGATATCACTTACCAAGCCAATCAAGGATATTCCTCAAAAGCAATTGAACATCCTCCTTTACGGAAACGAAGAAGGGGAGGAGACCGAAATAGATTTCGACGACGTGGAATACAACCCTTCCTCACCTTACGAAGGAATCGTGAACATGCTGAAGCGCTGGTTCAACAACGGTCACAGCGAGAGCCTGCGCGACTGGGCCGAAGGCTACATGCAATTGATGCCCTGCGAAACATGCAACGGTGCAAGATTGAAGAAGGAGAGCCTCTGGTTCAAAGTTGCCGGAAGAAACATCGCCGAGCTCAGCGACATGAATCTCGACAACCTCGCCGCCTGGCTTGATGGCATTGAACTACGCCTCAGCAACAAACAAAATTTAATCGCGAAGGAAGTGTTGAAGGAAATTCGTGAGCGACTGCAATTCCTTCTGGATGTAGGACTTTCCTATCTCACTCTTAGCAGAACTTCCAAGACGCTGAGTGGGGGAGAGTCGCAACGCATTCGCCTGGCCACACAGATCGGTTCGCAGCTGCAGGGGATAACCTATGTGTTGGACGAACCTTCCATTGGCTTGCACCAGCGCGACAACCACAAGCTGATCGAGGCATTGAAGAATCTGCGCGACATTGGCAACAGCGTGTTGGTGGTAGAACACGATAAAGACATCATGCTTGCCGCGGATCACCTGATCGATATTGGTCCGAAGGCAGGTTATCATGGCGGCAGAATCGTGGCGCAGGGACAGCCCAACGAAATGCTGAAACTGAAGACGCTTACTTCCGGCTACCTCAATGGGCACCATAAAATCGAAGTTCCTGCTGAACGTAGAAAAGGAAATGGAAAGTTCATCGAACTCAAGGGCGC
>CBINHQ010000389.1:0-2974 GCA_966250475.1 uncultured Chitinophagaceae bacterium | reverse complement strand
AAAGACGGAACGAGGAATGTTGCGATGAGGATCGTGATTTTCTTTCCAGGGAAAACATCCGACATTACCCTGAAGAATGCAATTGGTCCGAAGAACGTGATGAATGAATAAAAGATAACATTGATATAATAATGACCGAAACTAAACACATCGAAGATCGAAAGAATCTTCACAAGCATGTTTCCTTTCAGGTCGTTCCAATATGAATCAGAAGAGCCGAAGAAATTTTCTATTCCTTTCTCGTAAGGATTGTGAAAAATATTGGTGAAATAAGCGCCGGGGTCGGTGGTCAACAGTTTGTATTCCAGCAAACCATAGTTGTGCATTTGCCATGTGTCAACCATTTGCGCGAGGTTGCCGTAGTAGAGTCCGATCCATCCATAAAAAATTCCGGCGAGAACTTTGAGGAGAAAGAGAATGATCAATTGCGAATTACTCAACCCCGCATGCCTGAAGAATCTGACCCTTGTCACAAGCCAGGCAAAGAAGAACAGGTATCCCACAAACAGCAGATATTCCAAGGGGAAGAGTTTAGCGTGCAAAATAAGTTAATTAAGTAAATGGCTAATTGGGTAAATAGGTAATTAACCAATTATCTTTGCCTTTCTCAATAAACATAAACTTCCCAAATGGAAATAACCCTAAAAACTGCGCAGCAACTCCGGCTAACGGAAGAGGAATTTGAATTGATAAAGCAGAAGCTTGGCCGCATGCCGAATTTTACGGAGCTCTGCGCATTCTCGGCGATGTGGAGCGAACACTGCAGCTACAAGAACTCCATAAAATGGCTGAAGACGCTACCAAGAGAAGGAGGAAAGATGCTGGTGAAAGCGGGAGAGGAAAATGCGGGGTTGATGGACATCGGCGATGGTTTGGGAGTCGTTTTTAAAATTGAATCACACAATCATCCTTCCGCAATTGAACCTTTCCAGGGAGCAGCGACAGGAGTAGGCGGAATTCACCGCGATATCTTCACCATGGGAGCAAGGCCGATTGCAGCGTTGAATTCCCTTCGTTTCGGAAAGATCGAAGAAGATAAGACACAGCATCTTCTCGCAGGCGTGGTTCATGGCATCGGGCACTACGGAAATTGCTTCGGCGTGCCGACAGTGGGAGGAGAAATTTATTTCGATGAATGCTATCACACCAATCCGCTTGTGAATGCAATGAGCGTCGGAATTGTGAAAGCAGGAGAAACCGTTTCCGCTACCGCAGAGGGTAAAGGAAATCCCGTGATGTTCGTTGGTAGTGCTACGGGTAAGGATGGAATCGGGGGAGCATCGTTTGCTTCGGCCGACATCACCGAGGAAAGCGCGCAGGACCTTCCCGCAGTGCAAGTGGGTGATCCTTTCCAGGAAAAGAAATTACTCGAGGCTTGCCTTGAGGTGATTCAAACCGGAGCAGTCGTGGGCATGCAGGACATGGGCGCGGCCGGCATCATTTGTTCCACCAGCGAGATGAGCGCCAAAGGCGGCGTCGGAATGCGCATCGATCTCGATAAGGTTCCAACACGCCAGGAAAACATGAAAGCCTGGGAAATTCTCCTTAGTGAAAGCCAGGAGCGCATGCTGCTCGTGGCGCAAAAGGGTCGCGAAAAAGAAGTAGAAGCAGTTTTCGAAAAATGGGATCTTCCTTGCTCCGTGATTGGTGAGGTAACAGAAGATGGCATTCTCTCATTCTACATGAATGGAAATCTCGAGGCACAACTTCCCGCGCATGAACTCGTGCTCGGTGGCGGAGCGCCTCAGTACGACAGGGAATATCGCGAACCTGCATACCTCAAACAAATAAATGCATTCGATCCTTCGAAAATTGAAACGCCGCAGGACCTGAAAGCCGTGGGTGAACAAATCATTCGCCTTCCAAGCATCGCATCGAAGAGATGGATCTTTACACAATACGACAGCATGGTAGGTACTGTTAACGCATCAACAAATGCACCAACTGACGCGGCAATTGTGGCAGTGAAGGGAACCGACAAGGGACTCGCCGTTACCGTTGACTGCAACAGCAGGTATGTGTACGCCGATCCTTACAAAGGAGCGATGATGGCAGTAAGCGAAGCCGCGCGCAACATCGTTTGCAGTGGGGGAAAGCCGCTCGGAGTAACCAACTGTCTCAACTTCGGTAATCCATACGATCCCGAAGTATACTACCAGTTTGTGCAGGCCATCAAAGGAATGGGCGAAGCCTGCCGCAAGTTCGACACACCCGTTACCGGAGGAAATGTGAGCTTCTACAACCAAAACCCCGACGGACCTGTGTTTCCCACACCAACGATCGGAATGGTAGGCGTGCTGGATGACATTAACAACAGGATGACGCTAAACTTCAGAAACGAAGGCGATGTGATTTACGTGCTCGGTGTGCAGAATGACAGCATTGAAAGTTCGCAATACCTCACTCACATTCATGGAGTCAAACATTCTCCTGCTCCATACTTCAACCTGGATGAAGAATATCGTTTGCAACAAATGCTTTCTTCATTGATCGAAGAAGGAATGGTTCAATCCGCGCACGACATTAGCGAAGGCGGACTATTCGTCACGCTTTGCGAAAGCGGATTCGAAAACGATCTTGGCTTCAGCGTGCTTTGTAGCTACGGCTGCCGTAAAGATGCATGGCTGTTTGGCGAAGGACAGAGTCGCGTAGTGGTATCAGTAGAGTTAGAAAAGGTTGAAGCGTTCGAGAAGAAACTCGGTGAGTTTCCATTTGAGAAAGTTGGAGTGGTGACGACTGGTGAGGTTGTTGTTGATGGAGACTTCTGGGGAACGATTGACTGGTGGAAGGAATCCTATGATACTGCAATAGAAAATTATCTTTCGAAAGAAGCGGCGGGAGCAGCGTTGATGACTTTGTAGAAGTGGGCCGTAGATGAGAGATGAGAGATGAGAGTTGAGAGATGAGGGTCTGTAGGTCGAAGAGCATTCGAATGATCAAATTATATTCGGTTCAAAGTCTCTCGTCGCTCATC
>CBINHQ010000388.1:0-2990 GCA_966250475.1 uncultured Chitinophagaceae bacterium | reverse complement strand
AACTTCTCAACAGCGCGCCATACAATGAGAAGGAATACATGGATGAACTCGGCGTAAAGGAACTATGGGGTGAGAAGGGCTACACCACATTTGAGCGCACTGGCATTCGTCCTACACTTGAGATAAACGGTATCTGGGGCGGATACACCGGCGAAGGTGCGAAGACAGTATTGCCTTCAAAGGCATATGCCAAGATCTCTTCGCGACTCGTGCCTAACCAGACTTCAGAGAAGATGACCGAATTGTTGTTGAACTATTTCAAATCCATCGCCCCATCCTGTGTGGAGGTCAAGGCCGAACTACACCATGGCGGCGAGCCATACATGACACCAATCGACAGCAAGGGTTACAAAGCTGCATCGAAGGCGGTGGAGACTACCTTTGGAAAGAAGCCGATTCCCGTTCGTGGAGGAGGCAGCATTCCGATCTGTTCAATACTCGAAAAGGAACTCGGCGTGAAGATCATCTTCATGGGCTTCGGGTTGGATAATGACAACCTGCATAGCCCCAATGAAAAATACAACGTGGAGAATTATTTCAAAGGCATCGAAACGATACCTTATTTCCACAAGTATTATGCGGAATTAACTAATTAGCTAATAAGCTAATTATTAATTGAACAATGGCAACCAAGGAAAAACTTCGCCTCGACAAATATCTCTGGGCAATCCGCCTCTTCAAGACGCGTACCCTTGCAGCGGCAGCGTGTGACACCGGAAAAATAAAGTTCGAGGGAACAAGTGCGAAGGCCTCGAAGCAAGTGAGCATCGGGGATGAATACGAGGTGAAGACCGAAGCCAAGCGTTGGAGGATCAAGGTCACCGGCCTTTTACACTCACGGGTGGCATACTCGGAAGCCATAAAGTATTACATCGACATCACACCAGAAGAAGAAATCCAGCGACTACAATACCAGGCTGCAAGCTTTCATACAGGAAAAAGGCCGAGTAAGATCGGCAGACCTACCAAGAAGGAAAGAAGAGACCTGGATGAATTTCTCGGGGAATAGTGAAAATGCATCAACCTACTTCAATCACTGAGCGTTTCAGCGTGACCTTCACTTCGCCTTCCGTATCGCCAATCTCAATCTTCTGAAGACGTTCCTTCATCAAAGCAATTGCTTCCTCGCGACTCTTGAAGGTATTGTCGATATTCACAAGATTATCGGCAAGCTTGTCGTACCTGTGAGTCATGAGGTAGATGAAGATGTGCAGGTAATGAATGCCATCGAAGATCAACGCCTTCTTCTCGGCAAATTGATCCTTTAGCTTCATGAATTCACCGGGAATTTCGGTGTAATGCAAACCCGGGCGAAGGTGATGCACGGTATGATAACCATCATTCCAGCAAGTGTGGTTATAGACAGTATTGATGCAATTGATGGAACTGGTGAAATTATTCTCCGGATCTTCCTTGTCGATGAAGGAATGTTGCGTCCAGTTTCCAAGCATCATCACGATTCTTGCAAACACAAACGGAATGATGAATATCCAAAGTGTTGCCTGCAGATTCACGAAGCACATTCCAATGCAAAAAAGGTAAAACGACATCTCGCCATAAGTGAGTCGCATATAAAGTTTCTTGCGCTTGCGATTGAAAAGATACATGAACGTATCGCGGAATCCAAGGAACAGGAAGCGGCCAACATATCGGAAGAAATCCCAGATGTTGTCGCGCTTGTAAGCAAGTGTACTACTCGCATCATCAGGCATGTTGTTTTCCACGTGATGCATGGCCATGTGATGTACGAAGTAAGTCTCGGGGGTATGACCGAAGAAGGGACAGACAATCCAGATGGTCCAGTGATACATCCAGGTGTATGCCTTCTTGAAGAGTTTGCGATGGCTGATGCAGTGCAGCATCAATCCAAATCTTCCCTTGAAGTATAGTTGTGAAATGTAGAAATAAGGAATGTACAGTGCCCACCAGTACCAACCTTCGAGTAATGGTGTATACAGGATGACCGCAGCCGGAATTACCAACAAATGAATAGCTGTGAGCAGGTAAATGAAAGGAAGGTCGCGCCTGTCGTTAATGAATTTGAGCCAGAACCTGTCGTACCATGAGAGTTTCTCCTTTGCAATGTATACCGGGTCCGTTAGGGTGGTGAGGGACTTCATTCAATAAATCGTATTAATTGGGTTTCCGTTCAAATTGGATTTTTTCAACATGTATTAACAAGTGGTTCGGAGAACAAACATGAAATTAGGCTATAAAAGGCAAATTACGTCCAGATTCCCGGATACTGTTTAAAACGGCAGATTAACCCTTAAAGTATCAGCTTGACAGGAATAGTTTTTTTCGTGCCGATTTTTAACAGAGCTGGTCACAACTACCCCCTATTTGATTCAACGTTATTTTTCATTTAGTAATACTACCCTTCCGGTACAAATCAATTCTTCGTAAATAAACTGTACAATGCTCTTCGGAAAAAACGCAACTGGTGTAAATACATGAGAAGCAGTGCTGCGAACGCATCGATATTTTTTTATGAATTGATGCAGCGAAATGAAGAATGATTACACTCAATAAACTTCCAATTTCCTACAAGTTTTAAACAGTATTCGACACTGTTGCATTTTCATTAATTCAGGGTAGTAATCCTATATCTTTTGGCATAACAAATGCATTAATTTGAAGAAGCAAAATCAGTACTTATGAAAATAACCATTGCTGCAAACCTGCTGATTCTTTTGTTGTATTATTTCATCCTGTTCTTCGTATTCACGTTTTGATGGACCTGATTACGATGAATATGATCCTTGGTCATCTCAGGTCGATAATGGTGGCACGCTGGGCCCTGATTTCCGTCAGGGTACGCAACGTGATTGTTATGAAAGAAAAGGACGGTGAATAGCGATTGCTATCATCGTCCTTTTTCTCTTTTCTTCTCGATTCGACGTGCGTGTTGACAGGCCGACAGTACAACCGAAGTATCCTATTAAACTCTTAAACCAAACATCAAACTCCAAACCACAAACCTTCCTTTC
>CBINHQ010000387.1:0-2998 GCA_966250475.1 uncultured Chitinophagaceae bacterium | reverse complement strand
GGCACCACAACAACGCCAACAATGCCCCCAACAACGGCGACAATTGCACCACAACAACCCCAACAACGGCCAAATAATTCACCAAACGACGGCAACAATTGCGTCTATGGCAATCAAGACCAAATTGCAATATTTATCTGTCCTTGCAGGTTCTATTTATCTTAATCCTTTAGGAAATAATCCGTGCCCATCGGATAAATCGGTGTGTCCGTGTCCCCCGCACCGCAGGTGCATCCCATATTCCGTGCCCATCCGTTAAATCCGTGTGTTCCGTGTCCCCTCCCGTACCGCGGGTACACCCGCAGGCTCACCTAATGCCGTGGCCATTCATCATTACTTTTTTCTACTCACCGCTATCCTATACAACACCACCGCCATAAACGCGAAGAACGCCACACCCAACCATTTGTATCCCTCTGCTCCCAGCCATCCCGGACTCGAAAGCGAATGCTCAGCATTGACGCTTCCCAATCCTACGCTCACACTATCTATCGACGAAAGTATTGCCACCAACACACCCGCTAATGCACCACCAGCAACGAGACCTGTAGCGAAGAGATTTCCTTTTCCGAGATCTTCTTCTTCGGGAGACAGCACTATATTTTTCTTCCTCTGCCTCCTATCCACCAAGCCTTTGATAGCACCTCCAATGAAGATCGGCAGTGTGGTTGACAATGGCAGATAGATTCCGATCGCGAAGCTCAACGATTTGATTCCGCAGAGTTCCATCACAATTGCTATGAACACGCCCACCAGTACAAACTGCCAGTCAAGGTTGAAAGAAAGAATTCCCTTTATCAGTGTAGCCATCAATGTTCCTTGTGGAGCAGGATATTTATCTGAACCGATTGCATGCGTGATTCCGTTAGCAGCCATCTCTGCAGTCGGCTGATCGAGAAGTTTTACTGTTGCGCCAATCGCAAGTGAAGAGACAATCGCTCCCACGAACAAAGCGATCTGCTGATTCCGTGGCGTTGCGCCAACCAGGAACCCTGTCTTGAGATCTTGTGAAGTCGCACCCGCGTTTGCCGCTGCGATGCAAATCATTCCACCCACAACCAGCGCCATCGGTTCGTACACCATTCCCGTCCAGTTAACGGCAATGAAGATGAGACAGGTTCCCATAAGCGTGGCAATGGTCATGCCGCTGATGGGATTATTGGAAGAACCAATCAGACCCACAATGCGCGATGAAACCGTAACGAAGAATGCGCCGAAAATGATAACGAGTAATCCCAGCAACAGCTTGCTAAAGATGTTGCTACCCGGGATCAATGTACTTGGAAGGACAGCGATTATTAGCAGTAAAACAAGACTTCCGATTCCGACAACCTTTATCGAAAGGTCGCGTTCCGTGCGGGGAACATTTTGTTCATCCACGCCTTCAACTCCGCTCTTCTTTATCGACTTAATGCTTCCTTTGAATGAAGATATAATCGTAGGTATTGTTTTGATCAGGGTGATGAATCCACCCGCAGCAACAGCACCCGCGCCGATCTGCCTGATGTATGCTTTGTAGATTGCGTCTGACCAGTTGTCGAAATTATGCGTTGCAGGATCCCATCCGCTGGAACCTCCCGCCGTTGCCACATCTTTCAGGTAACCAATCTTCGCGAGCTGTGCTGCAATTACATCCGGATCAACCAACGAGGAAAGCAATGGTATCAATACTAACCAACTCAATATGCCACCCGCTACTAGAATGCCTGCAATCCTTGGCCCGATGATGTAACCTACTCCAAGATACTCCGGTGTTATCTCACCACTAACTCTTGCTGATGGAAAGATCTTGTTGGTCTGCTTCGTAAAGAATGCAGGCGTTTCCGCAATTACATGAAAAATCTTCTGCAGCATCGCGTAAGCGAATGCGAAGCCAAGACCCAGGAAGGCTGTCTTCGCGAAGTCGCCGCCCTTCTCACCAGCCTTCAGCACCGATGCGCAAGCCGTTCCTTCGGGATAAGGAAGCGCACCATGTTCCTGCACAATCAGAGAGCGGCGCAAAGGAATCATCATTAACGTGCCGAGTATACCTCCGAAAATCGCGAGAATGAGAATGGTGAAATAGTTGAAGTAATTCGCGCTTGCCGGATCACTGAGAAAAAGAAAGCCAGGCAACGTGAACACCACTCCCGCTGCAATACTCTCACCCGCAGAACCCGTAGTTTGAATGATGTTGTTCTCTAGAATAGTAGTCTTCCAGAACCTTCTTCCAAGTGTGATGGCTATTACCGCAATCGGAATGGATGCCGATACAGTAAGTCCTGCCTTCAAAGCAAGGTACACAGTAGAAGCGCCGAAGATGATGCCGAAGATCGCACCGAGAATAATGGACTTAATGGTGAGTTCGGCCATGCTCTTTTCCGCCGGAACAAACGGCTGGAAACGGGAAGTATTTGACATTGCAGCGGTTTACATAATTGATTAATTAGCAAATTAGCTAATTAGTTAATTGATTTCTCCTTCATGATCCTGTTGAGCCACTTCAGCATAAGGAAGCATGCTATTGCAGCGGCCATCAGGAGCACAAAATTCAAAAGGAAGAAATTCGCTTTGTTTTCATACTGATCCCACATTCCCGAAAGCACACCAGAGAGTTTGTTGCCTATTGATGTAGAAAGAAACCAACCACCCATCATCAACGAAGTGATGCGCACCGGACTCAGCTTAGATACCAGGGAGAGTCCCATCGGACTTAGCAACAATTCTCCCAAAGTAATTACACCATAACTGCTTACCAGCCATAGCACGCTCGCCTTCTCCGCACCATTGCTGTTTGCATAAACTGCTCCTACCATCACCAATGCGGAAAGGGCGGAGATGAATAATCCAAACGCGATCTTAGTCGCCGTACTCGGTTCCTTATTTCGCCTTCGCAGATATGTAAAAAATGCAACAATGAGAGGAGTTAGTATTATCACCCAGCCAGGGTTTATAGACTGGCTCAGATTCGTTGCCCAGAGACTCACTTCATTTCCATCAGTCGGGCGTTCGCTCTCTG
>CBINHQ010000386.1:0-3011 GCA_966250475.1 uncultured Chitinophagaceae bacterium | reverse complement strand
CGAGATCAAAAAATCGTGGCATAGGGGAGCAGGACCTTGAAAACTTATCAAAGTTCTATATTCTAAACTCGTGCCGGATCAGAATCCTTTTGAATCGGTGCTGTTGAACTTCTGGATCTGAGGACAATCGGCAGCAGTTTCACTATCCACCATGATGTAGTAAGTGGGAACTTTTTCCGCAAGCCATTCCTGAAGCGCCTGGGCCTTTTTTTCCTCGAGGGCGATTTGAGATATTTTGCTGTAATCGTCGCGCATGTTCATGCGGTGAGGCTCAGTGCGTGATTTGAAATAGACTATTCGAACTCCTTTCTTTCCCTGTTCGCCATTGAATATTGCAGGAAAAGAAATATCGCCAATGTTCATCTTGCTGATGGTGGTCACCATTTCCTTATCGAGCTGGTCGATGGTAACGTAAGGTGAGCCATCGCGGTTGAGAACGAATGGTCCGGTGAATTTTACCGACTCATCATCGCTGTATTTCGAGGCAGCTTCGTTGAAGCTCATTTTACCAGCGATTATTTGCGAACGGATAGTATCAAGCTTTGCTTTTGCCTGATCGATTTCTTTTTCGGTAATGGGAGGAATGCGAAGAATGTGTTTCACTATTGCGTCATCACCGGTACGCTCTACCATTTGAATGATGTGGTAGCCGAATTTCGATTTCACAGGAGCGGAAATTTCACCTTCCTTTAAACGAAATGCAGTGGAGAGGAATACAGGATCCCAGGAGCGCTCGTTCCTGTTTACCTGGTACATGCCACCCCTGTCCTTGCTTCCCGGGTCTTCGGAATATTGGCGGGCAAGCTGATCGAATGTTGCAATCTTAGTTTCAACCTGTCGCCTGTAGTTGTTCATTTCCGCAACCACGTATTGTTCCAGCTCACGGGATGCTTTTGGATAAAGTATTATTTGTCCTACTTCAAGTTCCGATTCGAAGAAAGGAAGGCTGTCAACGGGAATCTTCTCGAAGAATGTTCTTACCTCATTAGGAGTGATCTTCACGCTGGAAACAATCTTCTGTTGCATTGCATCCGCAAGCTTGCGCTCCCTTACTGATTCTCTCGCATCTTCCTTGATCTGGAAAACGGTTTTACCAGCAAGTTCTTCCAATGCCTGCACGCTACCCACCTGGTTAACGAAGTAGCGTATGCGCTGATCGAGCTCTGCTTCCACCTCTTCTTCGGTTACAGGAAGAGAATCCTTCTCGGCCTGCAGCATCAACACTTTTGAAAGCAATGCCTGCTCGATGATTATGCATTCTGCATTTTCGGGAAGGTTTCCGCCCTGGCGGGCTATATCTGCAAGTGAATTCTTAATATCAGAATGAAGAATGATCCTGTCGCCCACGACTGCAATCAGTTTATCCGCTATTGCCTTCTTTGGCTGCGCGTTAGCGATGAATCCGATTAACAGCAGAGGGATAAGCTGGAAAGCTATCTTTTTCATATAAAGCATAGTATCAAAAATACTCCGGGGCTAGTCAACCGCAGGCGGAGCAAATAGCATTTAACAAATAATTGATTCAATCTGTGCCTTGTGTGGGCCATTCAACAGATCAAAGCGTACGCTTAACTTCTTCCTGTTCGTAAGCCTCAACTACGTCGCCAACCTTGATGTCGTTATAATTCTTGATGGTGAGACCACATTCCATGCCCGCCTGCACTTCCTTCACATCATCCTTGAAGCGCTTGAGCGAACCAAGTTCCGCGTTTGCACCTTCGGCAGTGGGATAGATCACGATACCATCGCGGATCAATCTCACCTTCGAATCGCGCTTAATCTTTCCATCGCGAACGTAGCAACCGGCCACAACCGCCTTATCAAATTTGAATACATCCCTGATCTCCACATTTGCCACGATCCTTTCCTGAATTGTAGGCTCAAGCATACCTTCCATCGCACTCTTCACTTCTTCAATGGCATTGTAGATGATGGAATACATTCTTATCTGGATGCCTGCTGTGTCGGCGAGACGTGCAGCCTGCAGCGAAGGTCGAACGTTGAACGCAATCACGATTGCATCGGATGCTTCCGCAAGTACGATATCGCTCTCGTTGATCTGTCCCACACCCTTGTGGATTACGCTCACAAGAATTTCCGGAGTGGAAAGCTTTTGCAGCGAGTCGCTGAGGGCTTCCACAGAACCGTCCACATCACCCTTGATGATGATCTTGAGTTCCTTGAAGTTTCCGAGTGCAAGACGACGACCAATTTCATCAAGCGTGATATGCTTCTTCGCACGCATGCCCTGCTCCCTGAGGATCTGAGCTCTGCGGTTCGCGATATCCTTTGCTTCGGATTCATCGGCATAAACCTTGAACTTCTCACCCGCCTGTGGCGCGCCGTTAAGACCAAGGATAACTGCCGGTTCCGAAGGACCTGCTGAATCCTGTTTCTTATTTCGTTCGTTGAACATTGCCTTCACACGACCGTAATACTGTCCGCTCACCACGAGATCACCGGTGCGGAGGGTTCCGTTTTCTACGAGAAGTGTTGCGACATATCCGCGGCCCTTGTCGAGCGAAGCCTCGATGATGGTTCCTGTTCCTTCCCTTGAAGGATTTGCCTTCAGGTCGAGCAGTTCGGCTTCGAGCAGGATCTTCTCGAGGAGCTTGTCCACGTTAAGTCCCGTCTTGGCGGCGATGGGCTGGCTCTGGAATTTACCGCCCCATTCTTCCACCAGTATGTTCATTTGTGAAAGCTGTTCGTAAATCTTGGTTGGATTTGCACCATCCTTATCAATCTTGTTAATCGCGAAGATCATTGGTACGCCTGCGGCCTGTGCGTGGCTGATGGCCTCGCGAGTCTGTGGCATCACCGCATCATCTGCAGCGATTACGATTACTGCAATGTCGGTAACCTTTGCACCTCTTGCACGCATCGCGGTAAACGCTTCGTGACCGGGAGTATCGAGGAAGGTGATTTCTTTTCCATCGCCAATCTCAACCTGGTAGGCACCGATGTGCTGGGTAATACCCCCGGCCTCACCTGCTACCACGTTTGCGTTTCGG
>CBINHQ010000385.1:0-3025 GCA_966250475.1 uncultured Chitinophagaceae bacterium | reverse complement strand
GTTTTTTCTTCTTGTCGCAAGTATGCATCTTCACCTCGTCGATTTGCATGGGATCCTGCAGGTCGATTTGGAACACATGTCCGTTTGCCGTTGCCTCAAAACCGATGATGTTAGTACCTGCTATGGATTTCTTTGCATAGTCCGGTTCAACGGTAATATCATAATGCGTAACATTCCACCACAATCGTGCGCCGCCCAATGTGCCGCGCAATGTGTCCTGCCTGGTGAATTGTGCCTGCGCTGCGGACATGCATATTATGATAAATCCGGCGACAATCGTCACGCGCCTGGAAAGGTAATTCCTCGAAATCACGGAATACATTGAAATCATGATTAAATTTAGTGGTTGAAAATGTTTATGCCTGTTAAAGATAATTCCTTCGTCCGCATTGCAATCGATTTCGTTTTACACAAAGTTTCGCCCGTCCTCCTGTTCGTTGGCCTGGCATTGCTTCCGGGCTGCTATTCCTCCGAGAAATCGGACAAGATGATCTTTCATTACAATGAATTTTCAGGCATCGCCTCACTCGATCCCGCATTCGCCAAGGCTCAATCCACCATGTGGCCTGCGCATCAGCTCTTCAATACATTAGTTGAGATCAACGACAGTCTCGAGATCGTTCCTTCACTCGCCAAACGCTGGGAGGTTTCGGATGATCGACTCACCTACACTTTCTTTCTCCGCGACGATGTATACTTTCATGATGACGAAGCATTCACCGGCGGAGTTGGCAGGAAGATGACCGCATTCGATGTAGAGTACAGTCTTGGAAGGATCATCGACAAGAACACCGCGAGTCCCGGCGCATGGATATTCAACCGAAAGGTAGACACGTTGCTTCCCTTCACCGCATTGAACGATACTACTTTTCAATTGAAGTTGCTTAGGCCTTACAACCCGATACTCGGCATTCTCTCCATGCAGTATTGTTCCATCGTGCCGAAGGAAGCTGTCGAGAAATATGGGAATGAGTTCAGGCGACATCCTGTTGGCACCGGTCCCTTTCAATTCGTGGTTTGGCAGGAGGGACAGGCGCTCGTACTTAAGAAGAATCCTCGTTACTTCGAAAAGGATAGCGCTGGCAACAGGCTTCCTTACCTCGATGGCATCAAGGTTACATTCTACGACAGCAAGGCTACCGAGTTCCTGCTCTTTCGCCAAAAGCAATTGCATTTCATAAATGATATCGATGCATCATTCAAAGATGACATCCTCACTAAGCAGGGAGTACTGCGGAAAGAGTGGAGGGATAAGATCGAACTGCAGGTGCAGCCATATCTAAATGTAGAATACCTCGGCATTCTCGTAGATCCAGACAATGAGATGGTGAAGTCGTCACCGCTTCGCCTGAAGAAGATCCGGCAGGCAATAAACTATGGCTTCGACAGAAGGAAGATGATCACCTACCTGCGTAATTCGCTGGGCACTCCGGCTGAGTCGGGTTTCGTTCCGCTCGGTTTGCCTTCCTTCGACTCCACTGCAACGAAAGGATACTATTATGATCCGCAACGAAGCAGGCAGTTGTTGGAAGAAGCAGGCTTTCCCGGCGGCAGAGGACTTCCGCCCATCAAACTAATGACGATCGCGCTTTATGGTGAGATGGGAAACTTCATTGCCAGACAGCTCGAGGAAATCGGTATACCCGTGCAGGTGGAGATTGTGCAGAAGGCACTGCTAATTGATCTCACTTCAAACTCCAGGGCGATGTTCTTCCGTGGTAGCTGGATCGCCGATTACCCCGATGCGGAAAACTATCTCTCCGTGTTTTACTCAAAGAACCCCGCGCCGCCAAACTACACGCGCTATAATAATCCCCGTTTCGACGCCCTTTTTGAGAAGGCATTGGAGGAGGAAAATGATTCGCTTCGCTATGCTCTTTACCGCCAGGCCGACCAGGTAATGATTGAAGACGCGCCCGTGGTGCCATTGTGGTATGATAAGGCCGTGAGACTGGTCCAACCCAACGTGAAAGGATTCCCCGCGAATTCGCTCAATTTGCTCGAATTGCGTAAAACCCACATTGATAATTAGTAATTTCCGAAATTATTTTTTTGCAGAGTTGCCCTGATAATGAGCTATTTATCTTTTTTCGCTCGTAATTCTCCGCATAAGGGTATTTGCATATTTAAATTCTCCAATATACTTTAGCGCTATCAAAATTGGTTTTCTACTAAGTTCTTTTCCGGCAGGCAATGTAGATTTCACTCAGGCAGAATTTACGGCCGGAACTTCCAGCATCCTTCTTGAAACCATTTAATAATCTGAACCCTTAAACCGACCGTACCGTGAAAACGTTCAACCGTCTTCGTATAACGAAGGCAATCCTCTTCTGCGCAGCGACCTTCCTTCAGGTCGACCTGAATGCGCAACCTCCTATTTACAGTTTTAAAAATCCTGTGCTCGTCTCCGGCACCAATGGACAGTTGAATGCGGAATACCGCTTTCCAAATGTGTATACAGGAGTTGATGCCCGCGTGAGAATCGTGAAGAAATCCGGCGGCATCTCGCTGGTGAGCATTGACCGTACATTGGATGGGTATGCTGAGGCCTTCCAGCCCGAGTACCAGATCAACAGCAATTCGAACGGATACTTCGAATTCATGATCACATTTGTAAAGGCTGGCACCACGCTGCCCAGGGAACAAAACACTGTGGATGTTAGTGGTCTCGATATCGATGGTACTACGTTAAGCGGAAAATCGCTTCGTGAGTTCAATCGCATCGATATGGGTGGGGGCATCTGCCACTTCAACCTTGATTACAACGAGATCGCCGTTACGGAAATTGGTTCCGCATTCGAGGCAACGAATGTAACAGGCAACCTGTATGGCACACTGGTAGACACTGCCGCATCTGCGGTAATGTATTCCGTGAGATCTTATTACGTCGATACTTTTTACTACAGGGTAGGTTCATACAACGGTCTTACCTATTCAATGCCGAGATACGCCAGCCTCTACTTCAAGCGCTTTAACTATCCCAACATGGGTGTGCTTAGCGCGACTAATCTTGAATCCTTCAAGG
>CBINHQ010000384.1:0-3026 GCA_966250475.1 uncultured Chitinophagaceae bacterium | reverse complement strand
TCGACCTAAACAATCTGAACAACGAACTCTTCCCAACAAGAGGAATTCACTGGTACAATGAACTGTCTTTTCTCTCCGGTGTCACCAAACAAAGCAATGCAATTACTAAGCTTACCTCTGACATGGTGGTGTATGCAAGCCTCAGATCGCCGGCGCGTGTAGTGACGGTTATCAGACTCGGAGCCGGACACATCTTCAACAACAACTTCGAATACTTCCAGGCATTGAACCTTGGCGCGAACAATTTCCTGAGGGGATTCAGAAAAAACAGGTTTAGCGGATCGTCGCTCGCTTACGGAAGTCTCGAGGTAAGGGTGAAACTTTTCGAATCCAAATGGTACATCCTTCCCGGATCGGTTGGCATACTTGCTTTCAATGATATCGGAAGAGTGTGGATGAAGAATGATCCCTCACGCAGGTGGCACAATTCATTTGGAGGAGGACTGTATTACGTGCCTTTCAACATGGTGCTTGTCTCGGCCAATGTAGCCTTCTCAAAGGAAGCGACATTGTTCAATTTTTCAATAGGAACTAAAATAAACCTAACATTCTGATATGGACTATCAAGATATACCGAAGAAGGCTGAAAACTACGTCAAAGAACTCTTTGAGAGAAACCATGACCAACCCCTGCTCTATCATAATCTCGATCACACGGTCAATGTTGTGGAAAGAGCGAGGGAAATAGCCGCACAATATGAACTCTCAGGAAAGGAGCTTTCGGCATTATTTACGGCCGCATGGTTTCATGATACCGGCCACATGTTTGTGGATCCCGCAATGCACGAGGTGAAGAGCGTTGACCTGATGAAGAATTTCTTCACCGGGCATAATATCACCGACCAGGAATTCATTGATCAGACCGAAGCCGCAGTGCTTGCCACTCGCATCAGTCACGAGCCGCAAAATCTTGTTGAGCAGATCATTCGCGATGCAGACACTTACCACCTCGGCACAAAGGAATTCAAGGCAGTAAACAAGAAACTGAAGAAGGAATATATCGTCCGCAAGCTTCATTCTCCTCACGCTAACTGGAACAAGAAATCCCTCGAGTTTCTTCAGGCTCACAATTATCATACACCGTATTGCCAGGCATTGCTGGATGAAGGAAAGCAGCAAAACATCGCCCGTTTAAAGAAGAAGGCAATGGAAGAGGAAGTTGTGGAGATACCCGTGAGCACGGCAAATAAACCGGGCAACGCAAAGGAAGAAACGAGAAAGAACAGCCTTCTCAACAAAGGCATACAGACCATGCTACGACTTACCTCCGACAATCATCTCGAGCTAAGCGGACTCGCGGATGGCAAGGCAAACATCCTGATCTCGGTTAACGCAATCATCATATCAGTTATCCTTTCTGTACTACTTCGCCGCTTGGAGGTAGACACGCATCTCACCATTCCAACAATAATTTTCCTTCTGTTCTCGCTCACAACAATCGTTATCTCCATACAGGCCACGAGACCCAAGGTGAGTTCTGGTACATTCAGCAGAGAAGACATTCTCAATAAGAAGACCAACCTTCTCTTCTTCGGCAATTTCCACCGGGCATCGCTGAAAGAATACGAATGGGGAATGAGAGAGATGATGAAGGACCAGGATTATCTCTACGGCGCGCTGATAAACGACATTTATCACCTTGGAGTGGTGCTGGGGAAAAAATACAAACTCATCCGGCTCGCGTATTTCGTGTTCATGGTAGGGATCATCATCTCCGTGCTTGCATTTGCGCTAGCCGTCTTACTTAACCGCGGAGCCAGCGCGAACTCGCAGGCAATGCCTCTTTAATTCTTGGGGATCAATATGAAATTCCTGAGGTCTATATTAGGCAGAGCTCCCGCATCCACACGATACCGGTATCGCCTGATATTTCTCATCGCTTCATTCTGGATGGTGCTTGATGTGCTTTATCTGATGGCGAGGTTGAATATTAGTGGACTGTCTGAAGAACAAAACATCTTCGATTACTCTCCTCTCCGTGCAGTATTGTTGAGAGCAGTGATCGTTTTCATCATGAGTGGAATCATGGCAACCGTACTCCTGTTTCCTCCGCCGAAGCAATTGGAGAAGACACTCATCTTCAACTTTACGTTAAGGACAATCTGGTTGCTGCTGCTCGCCATTCTGATGAATTTCCTCATTCACATCACCTATTCATTGCTGATACTTCAACACACCTTCGGCGCAAGCATAGGAAATTTTGTGCAGGATGCTTTTTCCACGCCGTGGCTGCTTGAAAAAGTGCCTGAATGGCTGCTGATCTTCGTCCTGCTGCAGTTGGTAGTTGAGATGATTAAGAAATATTCACCCGGCATCTTCTTCGATGTGCTTTTCGGTAAGTACCGCCAGCCAATCGTGGAGAAACGCATCATCATGTTCATCGACCTGACCGATTCAACTCCCATTGCGGAGAGGCTCGGACACGTGGACTACTTCAAGTTCATCAGGCGATTCATCAACAATGTTTCTGCTGCACTCATCCAACACAATGGAAGAATCTACCAGTACGTGGGTGATGAGATCGTAGTTTCATGGCTGTGCACACCAAAGAATGCGAAGAGATGCATCGATGCCCTGATCGAGACTAGGAAGAATCTGCAGAAGGAAAGCGAAAACTTCCGGCGTGATTTCGGCATCGTTCCGGAATTCAAGGTCGGCATTCACATCGGTGAGGTAACGGTAGGTGAGATAGGCATCATCAAGAAAGACCTTGCCATGAGCGGGGACACCATGAACACGACAGCACGAATCAGGAGCGCCTGCACAGAACTCAATCAAAAATTCATCGTATCAAAAGATGTAATCGAGGAACTCGACTTCGAAGACTGGCAGAGCGAAAGTCTGGGAGTTGTCGATCTCAAAGGGAAAAATACAGGCATCGAACTCTTCGCCCTTAAAATCTGATCAGCTTACCAAATCAGTAATTGCTTCAACCAACTCCGTTTTCGTAATCGGCACGCCCATGATCTTGTTATAAGCCTTCGCATCGGTGAAGTACACATCGCGGATGATCTTTACCAGCTGCC
>CBINHQ010000383.1:0-3030 GCA_966250475.1 uncultured Chitinophagaceae bacterium | reverse complement strand
AATTATTTCAAAGGCTCATTGCATTTCATCTGAATGATGCGAAACCCGATGCACTCATTGATGTAGACATTCACAGGCTGGAATTCGTAAATAGTGTATCCACGCATCCTTCCAAAAGCAATTTATACAAGGAGGCCCTGGAAAAATTTACTTCGAAATATGGAGACCTTGCCTCTGCATCTCAGGGATGGTACCTTCTGGCAAAGTATTACGAGGATCTTGCAGATGATTATCATCCACACAGGGATACTACTCACAGATTTGCAAGGATAAAGGCAAAGGAAATTTGCGAGAAGGTGGTAAGCAACACAACTCCCTCTGAAGGAAGGGCCAATTGCCTCTATCTCCTTAATGATATAATAAAGAAATCCTACCAAATCCAGGTTGAGAACGTGAACCTACCGCTTGCACCATTCAGGAGCTTCGTCACTTATCGAAACCTTGAGAACATTCATTTCAGGATAATCAAAGTGACTCAGGAAATTCGCGATCAACAGGAACGCTCTCATAATGATGAATACTGGAATGTCCTTCTCAAGCAGTCTCCGATACGCGAGTGGGTGCAGCAGTTACCTCAGACCAACGACCTCCAGGAACACTCAACTGAAATAAAGATTGAGGCGCTACCTATTGGAGAATACATTCTACTTTCCTCATCAGGTAAGCAATTCAAGAGAGGTACTACCATTTTAGGTTCAACAAACTTCCATGTCTCAAACATCAGCTATATAAACAATGGCTCAAAATACTTCGTGCTGAATAGGGAGACCGGCAAGCCTCTTAGCAAGGCCGTTGTACAGGTCTGGAACATAGAATACGACTATAATAAGCGAAAGTATGTTAGTGTGAAGCAGGAATTGTATAGCACAACTTCTAACGGCTATTTCCGGATGAATTCCAAAGAAAAGAATTCCAGAAACTATTACCTGGAAATCTCTCATGATGATGATCACCTTTTCATCAGAAAGCAAGAATATTTTTATGATTATTATGGCAGAGATGACGGAGACGTAAAAGCCACTAATAACATTTTCTTCTTCACAGATCGAGGATTATATCGTCCTGGGCAGATAGTGCATTTTAAAGGCATTGCGATTCAGAAAAAGAGCGATAGCAAGGTTTCTGAAATTCTTACAAACTATAAGGCCTTGATCGAGCTTACCGATGTAAACGGAGAAACGGTCGACTCAATATTTGTTGAAACGAATGAATTCGGATCCTTCAGTGGTAAATTTAAGTTACCTGAAAACTTATTGAATGGCAGTTTCTCAATCCAAAGTAATGATGCAACCGGCCGTGCTCATATCCAGGTAGAAGAATATAAGCGACCTAAGTTCTATGTGGAATATGAGCCGGTGAAGGGAATCTTCAAACTAAATGATACCATCACGGTCACTGGTTTCGCGAAGGCTTATGCGGGCAATAACATTTCCGGAGCCAACGTGAACTACCGAATTGTTCGCGAACCAAGGCTCCTTTACCCCTGGATGTCATGGAGATGGTGGCTTCCACCAAGCGATCCAATGGAAATAGCTCATGGAACGGTGAAGACAGATAGCGAAGGAAAATTTGTTGTGCAGTTTCCGGCAATTCCTGACTTGACGCTCGATAAGCGATTTGAGCCGGTGTTTGATTACACAATTTATGCTGATGTGACAGACATCAATGGCGAGACGCGATCCGGAGAGACATCCATTTCAGTCAGTGAGAAATCAATATTTCTGATTGCAGACATTCCCACCATTCTTGAATCTGACAGCCTGCACAAACTGAGTATACAAACTCAAAACATGGCAGGAGAATTCGAGCCTGCGCTTCTCACTATCTCAATCTCCAAACTTAAAGCGGAGCAGAGATTGATTCGCCCGAGGTATTGGGAAAGGCCAGATCAGTTTGTGATGACAAGGGAGGAATACATTAAAAATTTCCCGCACGACGAATACGATAACGAGACCGATCCTTCTACATGGGAAAGAAGGCTCGTGTTTCAACAGACTGATACTGCAAATGCCGAAGGTAGCTTCATGCTCAAGAACCTGAAGCTCGAAGGAGGGTTTTACGAAATTACAATCATTGCAACGGGAAAGAACGGAGAGCAGGTGAAGGATGTGAGGAATATCGAACTGAAGAACTCCGCCGACAAGAAACTCAACAGAATCGCTTACAGTGAAATCGAAGGATCCAAACCAACGGAACCGGGTGGCAAGGCTACAATTGGCATTGGCACGAGCGCTGAGGATGTATTTCTCATTAGGGAGATTGAGAGACAAAACTCAGATAAAAATTCAGAAGGGTTTGAGTTTTTCGAAATGAGTAACGAACGGTTGAGTCATGATTTTTCCATTAAGGAAGAAGATCGCGGCGGATTAGCAGTATCCTATTTCTTTGTGAAACACAATCGAGTGTATTCATTCAAAGAAAGAATAGCAGTTCCATGGACGAACAAGGATTTGAAGATTGAATACGCCAGCTTCCGTGATAAAACTTTACCGGGGAGCGCCGAAACCTGGAAGGTGAAGATCACTGGTATGAAGAATGAGAAGGTGGCTGCGGAAATGCTGGCGAGTATGTATGATGCATCGCTGGATCAGTTCTATCCATTTAGCTGGGACAAGCCTTCCATCTGGCCGGAATTCTACACCGGGAATCAATGGAGTGGCCAGATAAATTTCCGAATGGAAAGTTCGGTTATAATTGAATTGCCCGAAAGGCAATACGACCGGTATGTAAAAACCTATGACTATTTAAATACCATTGCCGGAGGCCGCTACCGGGTATATAGCGAAATAAGATATAAAGATGAAGAATTAAAATATGGTGTTAAAGAGCTTCATGCTGCTGCCCCTATGGAGAGAAACATGGATGGAATGTACGAGGTAGCCGCATTAGATACAGCTACAATCGGAAACAGTTTCACTCGGGGCGAACCTACAACTCCATCAGCTCCACAAGGCCAACTGGGAATTCGCAAGAACTTCAACGAAACAGCCTTCTTCTTCCCCGATCTCCGCACCGACAGCGAAGGCGCCA
>CBINHQ010000382.1:0-3033 GCA_966250475.1 uncultured Chitinophagaceae bacterium | reverse complement strand
ATTGAGCTTGCGCCTCTCCTCTTCTGTCACCTGCTCGGCATAAAAATTCAATCGTCGGTGAAGTGCATCTGTGAGCACCAGCAAATCATCCTGCGAATAGGCCTTCACCTCCAGGCCAAGCTTTCCGGCAATACCTGTGCGGTTGTAATTGAGCCCCCAAAGCAGGTTGAATGCCACGTACACGAAAAGGAAAAAGAAAATTCCCTGCTGCATGGCCGAGGCGAAGTATTGTCGGTTCAGTTGCTTCCTGAACAGCAGACGGAAGAATCTGCCCGTTCGGAATACCAAAACCAGGATTAGAAAGATGTAAAACAGATCGCCGATACTGATTGGTATCCATCCAAATAATATTCGTTGAAGGCTGGAAACCAGCGGATAGAGGCCTTCGCTGTAATTTCTTTCAACGAAACCGGGGTAGAGTGAGACCCATTTTATCAGGATCGCGGAGACAATCAGAAGAACCCAACTCCAACTCTTCATCAGGCGTTTAAACAGGCGGGACAGGAATTTTTGCAATCTTCGTAATTTTAATGTTCTTCAAATCAGGTCCTTAAAACCCCGGAAGCAGCGAAAATAATCCAATTTCGGGCAGAAAATGTCAGCTTATTCCCCTACCTTTGCCTCCCGAAATTTTCGGATAAAAACTTGTGTCATGGGACATCGCCGGGAGTTTGAAATAGCGTTTGTTGGACTCAAGCCCGGGATTCACAGGTTTGAATATGAAATCCGGGATGAATTCTTTGAAGATTTTCAACAGCAGGATTTCTTCAACTGCAAGGCTGATGTGAAACTTGAACTCGATAAGAAGTCTGGTTTCATGATGCTGAAGTTCGAGATCGGAGGAAGCCTTGAAGTGAACTGCGACAGGTGCAACAGCAAGTTGCCGCTTGAATTGTGGGATGAATTCAGGATGACTCTTAAGATGGTTGAAGAACCAGAGTTGATGAATGACCAGGAAGATGATCCGGATGTGTATTACATCGGGAACAATGAGAGCCACATCGACGTAGCCGAATGGATTTACGAGTTCATCAACCTTAGCATTCCAATGCAGAAGACCTGCAGCTTTGAGAAGATGGATGGTCCTCACTGCAATCCTGCCGCCAGGGAAATACTCAACAAACTGAGTGCAGAGAATGGCGGAGCAAAGGAAAACCCAATCTGGAAAGGATTGGAAAAGTTTAAGGACCTCGGAAAATCAAAATAATATTGACCTTTTAATAATTAAGATATGCCAAATCCGAAACGCAGACATAGCCAGCAGAGAAGCGCAAAGCGCAGGACGCATTACAAAGCAACTTCTGCCACTCTCAGCACCGACAAGACTACCGGTGAAACACATGTTCGCCATCGCGCTTACGTGAGCGAAGGAAAGCTTTACTATAATGGTAAGCTGGTAGCTGAGAAGTCGCCGATAAAGTAACAATTGCGCAATCGCATAAAAGATTCTAAATTCTAACTTACTTCATTGTAATTTAGAGTTTAGAATTTTTATTTTAATATAGCTGATGATCATTGCCATTGACATGATGGGCGGAGACTTCGCCCCGGAAGAAGCTGTAAAGGGAATTGCCGAATACTTTCAACAACACGACTCTCCCCTCACACTCGCACTAATCGGAGATAAAGACGCAGTAGAAAAACATCTTGCCGGAGTAAACATTCCTGCAGATAAGTACAAACTCGTGCCTTCCACACAGGTGATCGACATGCACGAGCATCCTACAAAGGCATTGAAGGAAAAACCAGAATCTTCCATCGCCATTGGGTTTAAGATGCTTGCCACCGGAGACGCCGACGCATTCGTGAGCGCGGGCAACACCGGCGCCATGCTGGTGGGCACATTGTTCAGCATTAAGGCGCTCGAAGGCGTGATTCGTCCGACAATCTCCACCATCATCCCAAAAGAAAACGGCGCAACGGGTTTGCTCCTCGATGTGGGACTCAACGCAGATTGCAAGCCTGAACAACTCAATCAGTTCGCAAGCATGGGATCGATCTATGCCAGGCTCATGCTCGGAATTGAGAACCCCCGTGTAGGGTTGATCAACGTGGGAGAAGAAGAAGGAAAAGGAAATTTACTCGCTCAGGCAAGTTACCCCTTGCTTAAGAACAATCGGCATATTAATTTCACGGGCAATATCGAGGGCAGGGATATTTTGCTCGACCGTGCGGATGTAATGGTGTGTGAAGGCTTTACGGGCAATATCCTATTGAAGTTCGCCGAGTCGCTGTACGACATCAGCCGTGGAAAAAATGTGGAGGACGAATATTTTGCCCGATTTAATTTTGAAAATTACGGAGGAACGCCTATTCTTGGAGTCGCCAAGCCCGTAGTGGTGGGCCATGGCATATCAAGGGCAAAGGCTTTCCGGAACATGATAATCGTTGCGCAGAAAATGCTCGAGACGAATGTTCTCCAAAAGATGAAAGAATCGCTTACCTGAAATCCACCATACCTTCTAAAAGAACGAAGAGCCGGTTTTCCAGAAAATTCCAATGAATTCCCATCCTTAAGGATGCAGCTTGAATTGTAACGCACCCGGTTGTTACAATCAAAATCCTGGCTGACGCATCCGCTATTCAGGCAAGGAGATTTCCCTGCCAATGGAATAATCAACCGGGCCAACCCTATTGTTTTTATGAAGGTCAATGTAACATCACTCAAGAAAGAACTTGAAAACAGCTTCGGCAGAAGGATAAAGTCTTCCCGCGATTGCATTCAAATGGTAGACGACATCTACCACAAGACAGGTGAAACGATCAACTCAAACACTCTCCGCAGATTCTTCGGCCTGGTGAAGGCTGATTACCCCGCATCTACTTCCACGCTCAACATACTCTCCAGATATTGTGGCTTCAATTCGATTGATGAGATTGAACAGATCTCAAACTCCGATAATGGCGAAACGGTAATACATAAGGAAGAGATTGTAAAGTATATGGTATCACTCTTCAGGAGTTCGGAGGTAATCAACAACCAGGAGAAGATCTTCTACCCTATTGTGGAGCAGACCATCGTATTCCTCGAAC
>CBINHQ010000381.1:0-3033 GCA_966250475.1 uncultured Chitinophagaceae bacterium | reverse complement strand
GACAGTGGTAAGGCTCATCAGGCTGGTCAGTGCACCTTGCAATTCTCCCTGTTCATTAGGGGGAACCTGTCCCGCAATGGTGGATTGCAGTGATGGTCCGCAAATTCCTCCCAGACAATATGGAATAAGAAAGAGAAACATCATCCATCCCTGTGTGGCGAATGCGAATAATATCAGGCCAATCGAATAGAGAAATAAACCAAGGTAGATGCTCTTCTCATCGCCGATGCGTGGATTGATCACTCTTGTTAGTCCGCCCTGTACTGCTCCTACCAGCACACCTACAACCGCGAGTGAAAGCCCCACCATTCCCTCCGACCATTGAAATCTATACATGGTGAAGAAGTTCCAGTTGGCCTGCACAGCCTGCGCTCCAAGGTAGATGAGAAAGAAGCTGATTGCGAGTACGCCGATGACAGGATTTTTCCTGAACAATTGCAGTGACCCGAACGGATTCGCTCGCTTCCAGTGAAATGCTCTCCTGTTTTCCTTCGACAATGATTCCGGGAGAATGAAGTATCCGTAGAGCAGATTGAGAAGACAAAGAATTGCCGCGGCGTAAAAAGGTGCGCGAATGCCGAGACCTGCCAGAAGTCCGCCCACTGCAGGGCCGATAATGAAACCAATTCCGAATGCCGCGCCGATCATACCAAAATTCTTCGCTCTGTTTTCGGGCGTACTCACATCCGCGATGTATGCCGATGCTGTGGTAAAGCTGGCACCCGTAATTCCAGCAATCACTCTCCCCACGAACAGCCATCCATAAGTTGGTGCGAGTGCGAGAAAGAGGTAATCGATGCCGAAGCCCGCAAGCGAAAACAGCAAAACGGGCCTTCTTCCGAATTTATCGCTTAAATTGCCAATGATTGGCGCGCAGATGAATTGAGTCAATGCATATGCTGACACCAGCCATGCGCCATAGGCACTCGCTTCGTTGATTGGAATATTCTTAAGTTCGGATATCAGCTCCGGCATTACCGGGATGATCAATCCCCACCCCATGACATCTATCAATAAGGTAACGAAAATAAAGCCTATTGCAGCGCGCGATTTATCAGCCATAAGATCATGTATTATACAAAGTTGCCAGAATTATCAACTACATCCATAACCTAATGTTAAAAAACAGGCATGTTTTTGGACAGGCAGTAAACGAGTCAGAACATTGGAGTTTCTTTGCCACCAGATTTTTTATAATTAAATCGTAAGCATATGTGGATTAAACAATCGATCATTCTAGTCGCATCGTCCGTCGTGCTATTTTCCTGTGTGAGTCAAAAAAAATACAAAGAGGCGCAAGCCAGGTATGACGCGCTGAATGTGACGCTAAGCACTACCCAGGGCAACCTGAACAAGTGCAATGAGGAGAAGGCCGATCTCGTAAGGCAGAAGGGCCTCCTCGAAAACGATGTAGCCAACCTGAATAAGCAGATTGACTTTCTCAAAGAAAACAATACCCAGGCCCTGAAGCAACTCGAAGATCTCTCAGTGATCTCCAGCGCTCAGGCCGAAAGCATCCGCAAATCACTTGAGAACCTCGGTGCCAAGGATTCTTACATCCAGACCCTGCAACAGCAGATGGCTCGTAAGGATTCATTGAACATGGCACTCGTGATGAATCTCAAGGGCGCTATCGGTAACCTTGACGATGAAGACATCAACATCAAAGTCGATAAAGGAGTTGTGTACATCGATATCTCCGACAAACTTCTCTTCAAGACCGGCAAGTATGAGGTTACTCCACAAGCCAAGGTTGTACTTGGCAAAGTGGCGACAGTGTTGAAGAATCAACCTGATATTGAGTTCATGGTGGAAGGTCACACCGATAACGTGCCATACCGCAGTGGTGTGTTGCTCGACAACTGGGATCTCAGTGTAAAGCGCGCAACTTCAGTTGTGAGAATTCTTCAGAAGGAATATGGTCTCGATCCTGCTAAGATGGCCGCAGCAGGAAGGGGCGAATACAAACCAATTGAAGACAACGGTTCTTCTGCAGGCAGGGCTGCAAACCGCCGCACGAGGATCGTAATTCTCCCGATGCTTGATCAATTCTTCAAGCTTCTGGAACAAAAAGCGTAAAGAATAACGGATTTTGGGCCATTTGAAGGGTAATTCACCCCTCAAATGGCCCTTTTCTTTGTACTTACTGTTAACTTTGCGAGTTAAATCTGAAAATCATGAGCCATCCTTACCTAAAGAACATTCTGTTGATCGTTGCTCTCGGAACTTTCGCGGCCTGCAGCAATGAAAAGAAGATAGGGAATGAGTATAATGGAGACCTTTCCGGATTCAACGAAGACAGCCTTGCCCTTCACATCTCCGATCTCTCTTCCGACGCCTTCATGGGCAGAAAACCTTTCACGAAGGGAGAAGAGCTTACCATAAATTATCTCAGAGACCATTTCCAGGCACTGGGGGTGGAGCCGGGCAATGGCATCAGTTATTTCCAGACAGTGCCGATGGTCAAGATCACCACGACTGCAGAGGAAACAATGCAGTTGCGTGCTACCTATGAAAATATCACCTTGAAAGGTTTTGAAGATTATGTGATCTGGACAGACAAGACCGACAAGCAGATCAGACTTAAAGATGTTGAGCTTGTGTTTGCAGGATACGGAGTTGTTGCACCCGAACATAACTGGAATGATTACGAAGGACTCGATGTAAAAGGAAAGGTGGTGCTCGTACTTGTTAACGATCCGGGTTTCAATGCAGGTGATCACAGCTTATTTAAGGGAAACAGGATGACCTATTACGGCAGGTGGACCTATAAATTTGAAGAAGCCGCACGGCAAGGAGCGAGAGGCTGCCTTATCATTCATGATACGAAGGCCGCAAGCTATGGCTTCCAGGTAGTGCAGAATAACTGGAACAACTCGAGGCTTCGGCTCGATGACCGTGAGTCAAATAACAAGCAGCCTTATTGCGATATGATCGGTTGGGTTTCTGCAGATGCGGCGAAGAAGATATTGAAAGCTTCGAGGCAGGACCAATCATTGTTTGAATCAGCTGACAGGCCCGGATTCAGGGGAA
>CBINHQ010000380.1:0-3034 GCA_966250475.1 uncultured Chitinophagaceae bacterium | reverse complement strand
TCCTGAAGAAAATCGATGCTGTCAGTCTCGCCTCCAATCACCTCGCGTATCTGTTGAAACCATTTATCGAACCGACTTTCATCTGCTGTGCCTTCTTTGTATTTCCAGTGCGCGGCAAGACCTTTCTCGGCGATCTCGTTCATGCGCTTGCTGCGTATCTGCACTTCCACCCATTTCCCCTGAGGTCCCATTACAGTGGTGTGCAATGCTTCATAACCGTTCGACTTCGGATTGCTGAGCCAGTCGCGAAGCCTTTCGGGAGAAGGAGTGTATTCATCGGTTATCAAAGAATAGACCTTCCAGCAATCTTCCTTCTCCTTTTCCTGTGGTGAATCGAGAATGACGCGAATGGCGAAGAGATCGTACACCTCCTCGAAGTCCACTCCCTTCTTCTTCATTTTGTTTGAAATGGAGTGGATGCTCTTTGGCCTTCCGTAAATCTCGAATTTAAAACTTGACTTCTCCAGTTTTTCCCGGATAGGCTTGATGAATTCGTTGATGTATCTCGTGCGTTCCCTCTTGGTCTCTGCCAGCTTCTGCGCGATATCGCGATAGGCTTCGGGCTCCATGTATTTCATGGCGAGGTCTTCCATTTCCGTCTTGATGTTGTAGAGACCCATGCGGTGAGCAAGGGGGGCGTACACGTAAACGGTTTCGGATGCAATCTTCAATTGCTTCTCGCGCTTCATGCTCTCGAGGGTGCGCATGTTGTGCAACCTGTCGGCGAGTTTTATTAGAATAACTCGTGGATCGTCGGTGAGAGTGAGCAGGATCTTCTTGAAGTTCTCAGCTTGTTGGGAAGCGTTGATGTCAATTACATTCGAGATCTTGGTGAGGCCATCTACAATCCTGGTGATCTCCTGCCCGAATTCACGTTCGATATCCTCGAGTGTGACATCGGTGTCTTCAACGGTATCGTGAAGAAGTGCGCAGATAGTGGACCGCACGCCGAGGCCAATTTCTTCAACGCAAATCTTGGCAACAGCGAGTGGATGCAATATGTAAGGCTCACCGCTCTTTCGGCGCATGGTCTTGTGCGCTTCGGCAGCCATTTCAAAGGCGATGCGGATGAGGTCCTTGTCGCCCGGCTTGATCTTGGCTTTGAGCGAACGCAACAGGGAACGGTATTCCCTCAGGATCAACTTGCGTTCCTGCTCTTCGTTGAGGTTATATTTGGGCGACTGCGCAACGGTTTCCATAGACCCACGAATTTACTTAATTAGCTAATCAATTAACGAATTAGCTAATTAGTTAATTACTTGAGAAACCGGTAACGGAGCAGAATTTCATGCGCATTCGATCCTTTATCGTAAACGCTCAGGGGAGTATTGTAAATATCGAAGGAATAACCTACGGTGAATTTCTCCTTGATATGTACACCTGCCGAGATCATCCAGCTTTGACGTGCACGCATAGCAAGTCCCCACCAGAACAGCTTGTTGTGTTCAACCCTCGCGCCTGCCTGGAATTCCAATGGAGCATTAGGCAGATAAATGAGCATCGCATTGGGGGTAATGACGGTGTTGCCATCGACCTCCCAATCATACTTACCATGAAGGTAGAAGTGGCGATATAGCCTTGCCTCTTCGGTCCTGGTAAGATTCCCGGTGTAGAAATCCAGTTTCGTTTGAATGAGCTGGCTAACGGATGCGCCAAGCTGGAATTTCTTGCCGGTATAACTCACTCCGAGACCGGCATCACCTGTGAAACGGTTGTCTTTTCCTCCAAGAATCGGGTCATTGCCGAGTGATTCCTGGAGCTTAACCATATCGAAAGAATATTGCTGAAAGCGACCCTCGATTCCGATTGAAAATGTCGCGTCATTCTCGAGAGGAATGTGATAAGCGTAGGCCATTTGCAGGCCGATGCGTTTGGTGGGACCGGTCACATCACTGTAAACATATCCGCCGATGCCGAGTTTTACCGAAGGAATGTATGCTGAACCAAACACGGTTGTTGTCCTGGGGCCACCGTCGATTCCGCTCCACATGCTGCGATAGGTTGCGCCAATCATTCCGTATTTGTTCACCCCGGCTACGGCAGGATTATGCAATGATCCCTGCATATCATAGAGCGATGAGGTGAAGAGCTGTTGTGCTTCCGCGCCGATGGCCAGGAAGCAGAACGAGATTATGGGTATGATGATTCTTTTCATTTTCTGATTTTTTTTGGTTACCTCAATATCGTTACGCTTCCTTTCAGGAATTCTGTCCGTCCGTTGAGCAACTCGTAGGAGATGACGAAGTAGTATGTACCATCGGGCAAGGGCTTTCCGTTGTGTGTGCCCTGCCAGTTGTTTTGATAATCGTTCGATTCGAAAACTTTCGCTCCGTAACGGTTGAAGACCTGAGCCTTTGCGCTCTTGAGGCAGCTTCCCGAGGTGATGAGCCAGTAATCGTTTACTCCGTCACCGTTTGGTGTGAATGCCTCCATTGGTTTGATGCAATAGGGCACAACGGTGATTACCATTTCATCGCTCGCGGTACATCCAGCAGCGGTGGTCACGTTGAGGGTGTACGTAGTCGTTGCTGCGGGATTCGCAACGGGGTTCAAAATGTTAGTTGCGCTGAGTCCGGTTGAAGGCGTCCATTCATACGTTCCT
This sequence comes from uncultured Chitinophagaceae bacterium, assembly GCA_966250475.1. Lineage (GTDB taxonomy): Bacteria > Bacteroidota > Bacteroidia > Chitinophagales > Chitinophagaceae > CBINHQ01. The sequence continues at coordinate 432 of CBINHQ010000380.1, read as the reverse complement.
GCCGATGCGGTTGCCTGCATGGTGTAGGTTTGACCCATGAGAATGGATGCATCGGGGCCGGCGTTGGCTGTAGCTCCTGGCGCAACTGTGATAGTGAAAGCGTCCGTGGCCACGCAGTTACCGGTGGTTGCGGTAACCGTATACGTGGTTGTAGTTTGCGGAGTAAATACTGGTCCTGCGATTGCAGGGTTGCTAACTCCGGTTGTTGGCGTCCATGCATAAGAAGTGGCCGTTCCGGTTGCGGTTCTCGTCACGGATTGTCCTACGCAAATGGTTTCATTCGGGCCTGCCTCCACGGTTACGCCTCCCTGGAGTGCGATTGTGATCGGGGCGAGAGTAACGGGGCATGTGCCGGCATCCCTTACTGTAACTGTGTAGGTTCCGGGTTGAAGATTTGAGAACACATTTGATGATTGATATCCTCCGCCGTTG
>CBINHQ010000379.1:0-3045 GCA_966250475.1 uncultured Chitinophagaceae bacterium | reverse complement strand
CTTGGTCTCCTCGAACAACGCGAAGATGTGAGCAATGTTAAGCGCAGCATCGGTAACGTTCAATTCGATTATAAGTTTCACTTCCTCCCCGACCTTCGTTTTAACCTCAACCTCGGTTACGACATCTCGAAAGGAAAGGGAACAGTGTACGTGCCAGACAGCGCTGCCAACGCTTACCGTCGTTCACCCGATGGACAGCACGGCGGTGTAGATAACAGGTACCTGCAGGAAAAATCAAACACCGTACTCGAGACTTATCTCAACTACACAAAGAATCTCGATAAGATAAACAGCCGCCTGGACCTGATGGCAGGTTATTCTTACCAGGATTTCCTCACAAGAATTCATAACGCGGAAAAGGATCCAAACGGAATTCTTTACCAGCGTCCTGATAAAACGCTCACCACAACAGTAATTCCGGGAGCGCAACGTTGGACTCCTTTCTATGATTACACTACTGATGGAGTATTGATTTCAACGCCAACATTTGCATTTGATGAACCTCGCAACAGGCTGATCTCATTCTTCGGTCGTGCAGAATTCAATTATCGCAGCAAGTACATTCTCAGAGCGACACTTCGCCGCGATGGATCATCAAGGTTTGCGAAGGATAAGAGATGGGGTATGTTCCCCTCCGGTGCTTTCGCATGGCGCATCAGCGAGGAAGATTTTCTCGCGAATTCGAAGGTGATCAGCGATCTTAAACTGAGAGTTGGTATCGGTCTCACAGGCCAGCAGGATGGAATCGCTAACTACGGATACATCGCTCGTTACTCACTCGCAAACGGTCAGGCGCAGTATCAGTTCGGAGATGAATACTACGATCTCTACAGACCTGACGGTTACAACCCCAATCTGCAATGGGAACAAACTACAACTTACAACCTCGGTTTGGATTACGGAATTCTCAACAACCGTATCTCTGGTTCAATCGATTTCTATATTAAGAAGACAACTGACCTGTTGAGTGAAATCGATCAGTCAGCAGGAACAAATTTCTCCAACAAAATCATCGCCAACATCGGCGACATGGAGAACAGGGGTGTTGAAATTACCATCAACACGCAGCCTGTTGTGAACAAAGACCTCTCATGGGATCTTGGATTCAACTTTACCTACAATGAAAATGAGATAACAAGGCTCACGCTCGTGAACAGTCCAGATTTTCCCGGCAACCTAGTGGGAGGAATTGCAGGTGGTGTTGGTAGCACGATCCAGATTCATTCTGTTGGTTATCCCAAGAGTTCATTCTACGTATACAAGCAGGTGTACGACAAGAACGGTCGCCCGATCGAAAATCTCTTCGAAGACATCAACCGCGATGGAGCGATAACAGTAGATGATTTGTATCGTTACAAATCACCAGACCCGAGAGTATTCCTTGGAGCATATTCAAATGTAATCTGGAAGAAATGGTCAGCCGGCTTTTCAGTTCGTGCGAATTTTGGAAACTACATGTATAATAACAGGTTCTCCAGCACGGGTGTGAAACGCAACATCATCGATCCGCTTGGCTACCTCGCTAATGGTTCGCGCAATGTGCTTGAGACAAATTTCTCAGGCGACGGCGACAGGTACCTGCTTTCAGATTATTATGTAGAGAATGCTTCATTCCTGAGAATGGATTATTTCAACATTGGCTACAACGCGGGAGCGCTCGCGGGTAAGAATACCAACCTCCGCATCGCACTGAATGTGCAGAATGTGTTTACCATTACAAAGTACAAAGGAATGGACCCAGAGGTTGCTGGTGGAATAGACAACAATTTCTATCCCAGGCCAAGAATATTCTCAATCACTGCAGGTCTCGACTTTTAAATAACGATTGCTAAAATGAATCTCATGAAAAAAACATATTTGCAAACTGGCTTACTGGCCGTGTTTTCTTTCATCATCGTTCAATCATGTACAAAGAAACTCGACCTGTTCCCCACCAACGATGTTACCTCCGAGGTGGTGTATGCTACAGCCGCAGGTTACAAGCAAGTGCTTGGTAAAGTCTACGGCAGTTTCGCCTTAACCGGTAATCAGGGTCCTGCTGGTAACGGTGACGTGCAGGGTATCGACGAAGGCTTCTCCGACTTCTACAGGCTCTTCTGGAAAGCACAGGAGCTTAGTACCGATGAAGCAGTGATCGCATGGGGCGATGTGGGCATTCAGGACTTTCACAACATGAACTGGACATCAAACAACAGCTTTCTCACCGGTCTCTATTACCGCTGCATGTACCAGATCACTCTCTGCAATGAATTTGTGAGGCAGGCAAGCGAAGACAAACTTGCAGAGCGCGGAATCACCGGTGCAGATGCTGACGCCGTGAGACAATACTCTCGCGAAGCCCGCTTCCTGAGAGCGTTCCAATACTGGGTGTTGATGGATCTCTACGGAAACCCTCCCTTCGCCACTGAAGCAACAGCGATTGGCGGCGCTCCTCCTCCCCGTGCCACAAGAAGCGAAATCTTCGATTATATTGAATCAGAACTCCTGGCCATCGAAGCCGACATGCCTGCTCCACGTACCAATGAATATGGTCGTGCAGACCAGGGCGCTGTCTGGGCATTGCTTGCAAGAATGTATCTGAATGCTTCAGTTTATAACGGTCAGGACAGATACACCGATGCCATCACTTACGCAAAGAAAGTAATCGATGCAGGTTATGCACTAATTGGCGACTACAGGTGGCTGATGCTTGCAGACAATCATCAAAACACAGATGAGTTTATTTTCGGTATCAACTACGATGGATTACACACGCAAGGGTTTGGAGGAACAACCTTCCTCACTCACGCCTGCGTGGGAGGAACAATGCCTGCAGGTAATTTCGGAATCTCCGGAGGCTGGGCAGGCTTGAGAACCACAAGCAAATTCGTAGCCTTGTTCCCTGACGTAACCGGAGCGGCCGACAAGCGTGCGCAATTCTACACTTCAGGACAATCATTGGAGATCACCAACCTCGCGACATTCACAGAGGGATACGCAGTTACCAAGTTCAGGAACGTAACGAGGGGCGGCGCCAACGGTTCCAGCCAGGACTTCGCCGATGTG
>CBINHQ010000378.1:0-3048 GCA_966250475.1 uncultured Chitinophagaceae bacterium | reverse complement strand
GCGATATCTGCTTCGGTCAAAACTTCCAGTTGCAGGGGTCGGGAGGTACAGAATATTTGTGGACGCCTTCCACATACCTCGATGATCCAACAATTGCCAATCCGTTAGCCGAAGCAGCAGAACAAACAATCACATATTCATTGAGTGTTAAAGATGCGAATGGATGTTCATCACTCGTCAGCGATGAAGTGACAGTGTATGTGACTCCGCCGATTGAGGTTACGACATTCCCTGTAGATACCCTTGTGCATGCAGGAGCGCAATTCCAGATGCTGGCGATGTCGGCTGGTACATCGTATGAGTGGTCACCCGCAACGGGATTGGATAATCCGAATGTAGCGAATCCAATCGCTACTGCTCCGATGTCGATAGGTTCGGTGGTGAATTACACCGTTACTACAACCACCTCGGCGGGATGTACAGGAGAGGCGCAGGTAACCATCAGGGTGTATGCGGGTCCGGATATTTATGTAGCCAATGCGTTTTCACCGAATGGCGATGGTAAGAATGATGAATTCATACCGATACCGATTGGCATAAAGAAGGTGAATTACTTCAGGGTGTTCAATAGGTGGGGTCAATTAGTCTATTCGACCACCACGCTCAATCGCGGATGGGATGGAAGGATCAGCGGTATCGATCAACCCGCCGGCGTTTACGTGTGGATGGTCGAAGGCGTGACGTTTGATGATAAAGTGATCACGAAGAAAGGAACGGTGGTAATTGTGAGATGATGAAATAGATCTTTCTTGAAAAAATAAACTTAAGGCCCCTCAAGGGGCCTTTTTGATTTTGGGTATGCAAAGAAGATGAAGAATGTTGATAAATGTCCAATCCACTTGTAGCGGATGGCATATTAGTAAAACGACCAGAAGCACTAGGCTCCTAGTCCCGCAGGGACGTCATATTGGTAGCAGAATGCAATGCATAAAGTACGGCATGTTGACAAAACAATCGGGAGCGCTATGGTTCCAGTCCCGCAGGGACGGCATATTGGTAGAAATTGAGGGTTCCAGTCCCGCAGGGACGACATGTTGGTAGCAGAATGGAATGCATAAAGGATTGCATGTTGACAAAACAATCGGGAGCGCTATGGTTCCAGTCCCGCAGGGACGGCATATTGGTAGAACGATCGAGAAAGTGAGGGTTCGAGTCCCGCAGGGACGTCATGTTGGTAGAAATTGAGGGTTCCAGTCCCGCAGGGACGGCATATTGGTAGCAGAATGGAATGCATAAAGGACGTCATGTTGGTAAATATTGATCTTTCAATCATGTATGTTGAAATTGTCAATATCATAATAATTTCCTTTTGTAACTCCCACCATTTGCCCATCCACAAATTAATTCGCATCCTTACCCCACGCACCTTAATTTTGCGGCTGCTTTTGGCTGTAAAGGCAATCAAAATTTATACGTAATGGTTGATGTTATTTTAGGCCTCCAATGGGGCGACGAGGGAAAAGGAAAGATTGTAGATTATTTCGCTAAAGACTATGATGTGGTTGCACGCTTCCAAGGCGGACCAAACGCAGGCCATACCCTCTATGTGGAAGACAAGAAAGTGGTGCTGCATCAAATCCCCTCCGGAGTATTCCAGCCTGGCAAGATCAACCTCATCGGAAATGGCGTTGTCCTCGATCCCGTTACCCTCAAACGCGAATGTGATACCGTTGCTTCCTTCGGCGTTGACCTGAAGAAAAACGTCTTCATCTCCGAAAGAACACACCTCATTCTTCCCACACACCGCGCACTCGACAAGGCCGCGGAACTATCGAAGGGAAATCAAAAGATCGGTTCCACACTCAAAGGCATTGCTCCCGCATACATGGACAAGACCGGAAGAAACGGATTGCGAGTGGGCGACCTTCTCGATAAAAACTTTACCACCGCATACATCAAACTCAGGCTCAAACATCAGAAACTTCTCGACAACTACGCTTTCAATGAAGACATCACCGCCTGGGAAGAAGAATTCTTCGATTGCGTGGAATACCTCCGACAACTCAACATCGTAAACGGCGAATACTTCATCAACAAACATATCAGCGAAGGCAAACGCGTGCTTGCAGAAGGAGCGCAGGGAAGCCTGCTCGACATCGATTTTGGTACATTCCCCTACGTGACATCATCCAACACCATCTCTGCTGGTGTTTGCAGCGGCCTGGGCATCGCGCCGCAAAACATCAAAGACATCATTGGTGTCACCAAAGCGTATTGTACACGCGTGGGCAGCGGACCATTCCCCACCGAACTCGACAATGAACAAGGTGAAGAGCTCAGGAAAATCGGAAACGAATTCGGCGCTACTACCGGACGCCCACGCCGTTGCGGATGGATCGACCTCGTTGCACTCAAATTTGCCTGCATGGTGAATGGCGTAACTAAAATCGTAATGACAAAGGCCGATGTCCTCGATGCCTTCAAAGAATTACAGGTATGTACCAGTTACATAATCGATGGAAAAGAGAGCCGCGAGATTCCATTCAGGCTCGACAGGGTGAAAACCGATCCTGTTTACCAGACCTTCCCCGGCTGGAACAAGGCCACCGATTCACTCCGTTCATTTGATGATCTTCCGCAAAAAATGAAAAGCTACGTGGAATTCATAAATAATTACCTTGGAGTAAACATCGATTACATTTCCAATGGCCCCGGGCGAGACCAGATTATCAGCATCTGATATATTGGTTTTATATTTATTCCGTGATTTATCCACGCCCTTTATCAGGGTCAAAAAAAAAGAATTAAAAATTTGGCGGATTAAAAACTTCGCTGAAATTTTACACCAATAACCCTATTAGATCATGGCAAAAGGTAACGGAAAAAAGGTAACGGGAAAGACTTCAACACCCAGGTCCTCTTCCAAGAAAGAATCCTCAAAGCCTAAGAAGCAGAACGAGGAAATTGAGTATGAAGATGATGGCCGCCGCATCCGCATTTCCCGCGGGGGCGGAATGCAAACCCTTGTGGCAGCGCCGGCTGCTATGCCGGGGCTGTCTCCGGCCATGCCTTTATCGTCAGCGCCCCCCCATTCTTCCCCATCTCAAG
>CBINHQ010000377.1:0-3054 GCA_966250475.1 uncultured Chitinophagaceae bacterium | reverse complement strand
TCACGTCGAGGAGGGTGTAAGATTTAGGGGGAGAGGTCATGTGGCTAAGTTAATGAGTTATGGGTAGAGATGAGGGTGCCCCGATGAAAATCGGGGATTAGATGAGGGATGAGAGATGGGAGATGAGAGATGAGAGATGGGAGATGAGGGATGAGGGATGAGGGATGAAAGATGAGAGATGGCAGATTGGAGCCGTAATGTTGGTAGAAAGATCGGGAGTGATAGGGTTCGAGTCCCGCCAGGGACGTCATGTTGGTAGAAAGATCGGGAGTGATAGGGTTCGAGTCCCGCTAGGGACGTCATGTTGGTAGAATACGCCAGGGACGTCATGTTGGTAGGATAGCCAGGGACGTCATATTGGTAGAATACACCAGAGACGTCATCTTGGTAGAATACGCCAGGGGCGTCAGGTGTAGGATCAACAAATACCTTCTAAAAATCATGAGTCCTATATTATGATTTCTCCGTGTGTGAGATTTTCCGCAACACCAAATAACCTTCAACCCAAAGTCCCTCATCCCCGATTTTCATCGGGGCAGGCTCTTCATCCCCGATTTTCATAAGGGCAGGCTCCTCATCTCTCATCTCTCATCCCTCAACCCAACTCATAACCAATAAAATCCTATCTTAACAAAAAAAACTTTGAGCTCAATATTCCTTCTTTTCCTTCTCACCTGGACACAACTTTCCTTCTCACAACGATTCGGCGGCACGCCTCCGACGGTTCGGTGGATGCAGATCAACACCGACACGGCGAGGATCATCTTTCCCTCCGGACTGGACAGTCAGGCTAATCGTATTGCCAACATCGTCCATCGCATGGCGGCGAAGAGACCGCTTAGACTTGGTGATCAGTTGCGGAAAGTCGACATCGTGCTGCAGAACCTCACCACCATTCCTAATGGTTACGTTGGACTCGGACCTTTTCGCAGCGAGTTCTTCCTTACTCCTCCTATGAACAGTTTCGAGCAAGGCACGATTCCCTGGAACGATCAACTCGCGATTCATGAATACAGACACGTACAGCAATACAATAATTTCAACCGCGGACTGAGCCGACTCATGCGCGTGCTGTTTGGAGAGGAAGGTCTCGCGCTTGCCATTAATGCCTCGATACCGGATTGGTTCTTCGAGGGAGATGCCGTGCACCAGGAGACCGTTCTCACAAGGCAGGGAAGGGGAAGGCTTCCATTGTTTCAAAACGCATGGCCCACACTCTGGAGGGAAGGGAAGAATTATTCATGGATGAAGATCAGGAACGGTTCGCTGAAGGATTACGTTCCGGGTCACTACCACCTCGGCTACCTTCTAGTGAACTACGGCTACTCGAAGTATGGAGATGATTTCTGGAAAAATGTCACGCAGGATGCGAGCGCATTCAAGGGATTGTTTTATCCGTTTCAAAAAGCGATAAAGCGACACACCGATCTTAGCTACCGCGAGTTCCTGGAAGAGGCGAGGGGTTATTACAAAGGGATGATTAGCGATATGCAGTTGAACGGAGCGTCGCAAGGGACGATCAATCAGGGCGGGGACGATGACAAACAAAAATTCATGATGCCGGTTGATGAGCGTCGAGTCACCAATTACACTTTTGCGCAGGGCATGGGCGACTCGTTGGTTTATCTGAAGTCGGCCTACGACAAGCTGCCTGCATTTTACATTTACGATGGGAAAGATGAGAGAAGGATCAAGCTGCGCGATGTTTCCATCGACGATCATTTCTCGCTGCGCAACGGCAAGATCGTTTACGCTGCATACGCGTCTGACCCGAGGTGGAGTTGGAGGGATTACAGCGAGATCAGGCTGCTGGACCTTGCAAGCAATACACAGAAGAGCATCACGAGCAAATCAAAATACTTCATGCCCGATCTGTCTCCTTCGGGAGAGATGATTGCCGCGGTGCACCAATCGCAATCGGGAAAGAGTGAGTTGCATGTGCTGAATGTGAGTGATGGCTCGGTTAGAAATCGCATTAGGTCGGCTGACATTCTCGTCTTTACTTCTCCGAAGTTCATCGACGATTCCACGATTGTGAGTGCAGTTAGGTTGACCACCGGAAAGTCAGCACTCGCGGTGAGTGATGTGAATACGGGCGCGAGCGAAAGGCTCACGCCACCTTCTTTCAACGTGGTGGGATTCCCTTCGCAGAGTGAAAGGCGACCAGGTATTATTTATTTCACTGCTTCGTATGGTGGAAGTGACGGTCTCTTCGCGCTTAACATGGAGGAGAGAAGGATTTGGAGGATCATGAATCAAAATTCCGCGAGTTATTTCGTGAACGTGAATGATGGAAAACTCACCTGGTCGGAGTTCACTGCGGAGGGATATCAGCTAAGGCAGGTGAAGGAAAATGAATTGAAGTTTGAAGAAGTTGAAGAAGAAATGATGTTGGGAGAGCGGAACATGTTTACTGTCACCGGGGAACCGATGAATCCGGACTGGCTTTTGAACAATGATGTCTTCGAAAGAAAATTTTCTGCAACCAAATATCCAAAGGGTAAAGGCTTCTTCAATTTTCATAGCTGGAGGCCTTACTATGAGGATCCGGAATTTCGATTCTCACTTTACGGGAACAATGTGCTAAATACCACTGCTACGGAATTGTATTACCTGTACAACGAGAACGAAGGCACGCATGCGGCGGGGGCGAACTTCGTGTATGCCGGATGGTTTCCGCAAATCAACGCAGGATTGCAATACACTTTCAATCGCGCGGCGGTGATCAACAACACGCTGAAGCAATGGGGGCAGGCGGACGCAAACCTGGGATTGAGCATTCCGTTGAATTGGACGAAGGGAAAGTATTTGCGGCACGTGAACCTTGGAACGAACTATGTGTTTCGCCGCGACTTCAACCGTGGTGTCAACAGTCATCTCTTCAGCGAGATCCAATTCAGCTACCTGCATCATTATTTTTCTTTCGGTCAGCAATTGCAGATGGCGAGGCAGCACATCTACCCGAGGTTTGGATACAGGGTTGTCGGAAATCTTCGTCATGCGGTGACGAATTACACAAGCTGGCAGGTGCTGGGAAGCGCGAATCTGTTTTTG
>CBINHQ010000376.1:0-3056 GCA_966250475.1 uncultured Chitinophagaceae bacterium | reverse complement strand
TTCGATGAAGCCAAGCACGACTTTCACTTCTGTCATCCATCCACCTGATTTCGGACGTGAATTAAGCCAATGTGGGAACATCGCAAACAGCGCGAATGGCAGGCCAAGCGCGAGACCAAATCCTGCTGCACCGGCGGTGAGAGGCCATGCTCCCTCCACGGCAACATTTGCCAGGAGCGTACCAAGTATCGGACCCGTACACGAGAATGAAACGATGGCGAGTGTTCCCGCCATGAAGAAGATACCTGCGATATTTCCAATGCCGGACTTCGATCCTGTGCGATTGGCAAGTCCCGAAGGAAGGCCAATCTCGAACAAGCCGAAGAACGAGAGCGCAAACACCACGAAGATTGCGAAGAACACAAGGTTCATCACCGCGTTGGTCGAGATGTTGTTGAATATTTCAGGACTGATAGTCTTGCTCGCGATATGAAATGGAATCGTGATGAGCGCATAGATCATGAAAATGAAGAAACCATACAACACCGCGTTAGCGATTCCCGCCTTTCTGGATGTGGATCGCTTGGTGAAGAAGGTTACCGTAACGGGTATCATCGGAAACACGCAGGGAGTGAGCAAGGCGATGAGTCCGCCCAGCATGCCGAGCAGGAATATCGTGAAAATGCTCTGATCACTCGTGCCTTCATCGCCGCATTTCACCAGCGGGTTCTTGATGTCGATGGCAGTGATCTTGATCCTCGCCTGGGATTCGATCCCGCCTTCCATTTCAACAGTGAATTCAAAAGGAGCAGTGTAAAATTCGAGTCCCCTTCCGAATGAATAAGTCATTTGTCCCTGCAGCTTAGCCGGCACGCTGTCCTTATTGGCAAACCGTATGCTAATGGTCCACGATGTCTCGCCTTCGAATATTTTTATTTTCGATCCTTCAAAGATTTCACTTGGAGTGTCCTTCGCTCCGCCATCTTCGCGCCATTTTCCCTCGATGGAAATGGAAGGATCGCTGAAGCTAAGCTCAGTCGTTTCAAGATCCATCTCCTGGTTGGGGGAATAGAGTTGCCAACCTTCAACGCCGGAAGTTCGGAAATGAAGGTCATAGGTTCCTTCACCTGTCTTCGTGCTGCTTACCTCCCAATTGTATTGAACAGTGGAATCTTGCGCGGAGAGAGAAAATGTAAATAGTAAAGGAAGAAGAAGAATTTGGATGCGGCTCAGGATATTTTTCATTGCGGATCGTCATTAAATAACAAGCGAGTCCGGTAAGAACTCGCTGTCATATAGGAACAAATCAATCATGCTTAATTAAGCGCCAGGCTGAAATTTACAGTCTTTGGCGGAAGGCATTTCTCATCGTTACAGGTCTGGAATCTCACGTTGCCGGTGATATTCGTTTTGGCATTACCCTTCACCTTCACTATTTGAACGAAGTCAACTTTCTTAGAATATTGATTAGCTGAAACGTCTAGCCTTGCATCATGAAATTTTTCCAAACTTCCGTCCTCTCTTGGATTGCCTTCGAGACTTACCAATGGATTCTTACCGAATGTGAACTGAGTAGGCTCGGCAATCGCATCATCAGGTTGAACCTGGGAATAGAGATGCCAGCCGGGTTCGATGTTTGCGGTAAGGCGAACTTCGTATGTCTTATCCGCGATTTTTTTGGAAGAAAAACTCCAGCTCACGGGATTGAGTAACTGAGAATTTCCGGCGAGGAAAAAAAACAAGCCGGTGAGTAGCAGTAAATACTTTTTCACGTCTTAAGGTTTTCTGTTTCAAAAATAATCCTTTCACCCAGTTCCCGGTAGCCTGAAATGACAAAAGGTTGCTAAAGCTTACTTAATCTTTTCAGGCTGGCTAAGATTCACTTAACCAACGAGTTCGCTGGCCATCACAAGGTCTCTGATGATCTCGCGGCCATCGATATTTCCCAGCACCACGGAGCATGCCCTTTCAGGATGTGGCATCATGCCGAAAACGTTGCGCGAAGGATTACAGATTCCTGCAATATTTCTGGCGGAACCGTTCGGATTGGCCTCTTTCGAAACCTTACCGGTCTCGTCGCAATAGCGGAAGATTACCTGGCCTCCCTGTTCGAGCGCATCTAGGGTCTTTTCATCGGCGTAATATCTTCCTTCACCATGGGCGACGGGAATCCTGAAGATTTCGTCATCCGGGTTCTTAATGAAAACGTTTTTGCAAACGAATTGTTGGTTTTCATTTCTTAATAAGGCGCCCGGAAGCAATTTGGATTCACAGAGTATCTGAAATCCGTTGCAAATACCGAGAACCTTGCCACCGCGCTCAGCGAATTCGATCACGCTCTTCATCATCGGGCTGAATTGTGCGATTGCGCCACAACGCAAATAATCGCCATATGAGAACCCGCCAGGCAGAACGATGCAATCCTCTGTGTTGAACATGCTCAGGTCTTTGTCCTTGTGCCAAAGCATGATCACCTCCTGGCCCAGGTCATTCGACAGGGCGTCCTGTATGTCGTGGTCGCAATTCGAACCCGGGAAAACTACCACACCAAATTTCATAGATGCAAAATTGAAAGGCAAAGATAAGATTGTTTGGGGTTTGGGGTTTGGAGTTTGGTTTAGAGCTTGGATTTGAGTTTAAAGGTTTAAAGGTTTAAAGGTTTAAGGGTTTGGGAGGTAGGTTTAAAAGTTTAAAGGTTTAAAAGTTTAATTAGACACCTTGTCATGTCCTAAAAAAAGTAGACAGTATTACTACTACCTTTTTTCTTTTTTTTGTTACTTTTTTTTCTTTTTTAGTTTCCACAACTGTTTTGTATATAAGTTTTCAAAACATTGATCTTCTTGATAATTACGCAGCCCTGTGTATCTGATCCGGTGTGCATAAACCTAATGACCAGTGTGGACGAAGCTGGTTATAAGTCTTTATAGCTTGCCTTACTGCCTTCAATGCGGTCGCCTTATCAGGGAACTCTTCATCAAGCAGGAAGTCTTGTTTTAAGATTCCGTTGAGTCTTTCTGCCATCGCATTCTCATAGCAATGATTTTCCTCGGTCATACTGATCTCCATCTCGTTGCGGATTAAAATATCTACATACTCATTACAGCAATACTGTATTC
>CBINHQ010000375.1:0-3059 GCA_966250475.1 uncultured Chitinophagaceae bacterium | reverse complement strand
GCCGCCTTGCGGCGGTCATTGGTATTTGAACACGGATTCAGACGGATTTGACGGATGAACACGGATTTTTTTTAGTACTTAAACTTCTTATCGATACATACTGGTAAATCTTGAATTGATGACTACCTCTGCGCCTCAGCGCCCTCCGCGGTAAGACTACGGCGAAGCCGTCCTTCAACGCAGGCCCCTCGCCTCAGCGCCCTCCGCGGTAAGACCACGGCGAAGCCGTCCTTCAACGCAAGTCCCTCGCCTCAGCGCTCCTATATTTTCCTACGTATCTTTACCTTCTCATTCTGGCTTCATATTTGCAATTTGCGCGAAAAACCACCCATTTCCTGACTATGCGAAAACCTCTCAGACGCCTCGCCAAAATCACCGGAATCACATTACTCGTCCTCATCGTTGCAGCCTTGCTGATCCCTGTTCTCTTCAAGAAACAAATCACCAGACTTGTAAAGAAAGAGATCAACAACACACTCGTGGCTACCGTTGAATTCAGTGATGTGGGGCTCTCCTTCTTCCGGCATTTTCCCAAACTCTCTCTTTCCATCGATGACCTTTCCATTGTCGGACAAGACGAGTTTGCAGAGGATACTCTAATCGCCACAAAACGCCTCGACGCTTCGGTAAATCTGTTCAGCCTGTTCAGCGGTGAGGACATCAAAGTTTCCGGCGTTTATCTTGAGTCGCCAAGAATTCACGCTCTCGTCAACAAAGATGGTAAGGCGAACTGGGACATTATGAAACCCGATTCTACAGCAAGTACTGACTCAACACCATCGGAGCCATCTTCATTCAAACTCTCATTAAAGAAATACGAAATTAAGGACGGCTACATCCTTTACAATGATGAATCGTCCAACATTTACACCGAGATCGAAGGTCTCAACCACACCGGCTCAGGCGATCTCACTGAGGATGTGTTCACACTTTCTACCGCAACAGACATCGAGTCTGCCAGCTTCACTTACGAGTCCATCCCCTACCTCGTAAGCACAAAGACGAAGATCAACACCGACGTTAAGATTGACAACAGCACCAGTACCTATACATTCAGTACAGATGATGTGGAGTTGAACAACCTGAAGTTAAATGCTGATGGTTTCTTTCAACTGGTGAACGACAGCACCTATGCGATGGATATAAAGTTCAAGACTCCTTCGAACGAGTTCAAAGACATTCTCTCACTCGTGCCTGGCATCTACAAGCAAGACTTCGACAAAATAAAAACGAGCGGCAATGCCGCATTCGAAGGCTTCGTGAAAGGAACTTATTCTCCGATGCAGTTGCCCGCATATGATGTTAAGCTGAAGGTTACCGACGGATCGTTCCAATACCCCGATCTGCCGAAGCCCGTGAAAAATATTCAGGTCGATCTTCATGCGCACAACAAAGACGGAGCGATGGACAACACCGTGATCGATCTCTCGAAGGGTCATCTTGAAATGGACAACGAACCTTTCGACTTCAGATTTCTTTTCCGCAATCCGGAGACATCTCAATACCTCGACATGCAAGCGAAGGGCCGGCTTGACCTCGCAAACGTGTCGAAGTTTGTGAAACTCGAAGACGGCATGAAACTCGCTGGAATTGTTCACGCCGATGCATTTGCGAAAGGAAACCTTTCCGCAATCGAAACACAGCAAGGACCATTCAACGCAGGAGGATTCTTCGACATTCGCAATCTCTTCTTTGCATCGAAGGATGTTCCGCAACCATTGAAGAATGGAAACATGAAGGTTGAGATCGCCAACGAAGGTGGTGTCGCAGATAACACAACCATCAAAATAAATTCAGGTCACATCGAAGTGGGTGAAGATCCAATCGATTTCACACTTCAGCTCCGCAACCCTGTGACCGCAATGAATTTCGCAGGTAGTGGCAAAGGAAGATTCACTCTCGACAACATCAAACAATTCACCACGCTCGAAGAAGGCACCACCATCAGCGGCCGACTCAATGGGGATCTTGCATTCACCGGAAGTAAGGCAGCAATCGACAAAGGTGAATACGATCGCATCCTGTTAAATGGAACCGCTGAACTGAATGACCTGAAGTATGCCTCGAAGGATTACCCTACCGGCATCAATCTTTCGACCGCGAAGACGCAGTTCAAGGACAAGACTATTAGTCTTACCGAACTCAGGGGCAATTATCTCCAGACAAACTTCTCCTCATCAGGCAGCTTCACTAATCTCGTTGGCTACGCGATGCAGGATCAACCGCTCTCTGGATCGCTCAACCTTAAGGCAGACAAGATCAATCTCAACGACTGGATGGGAACTTCCCCCGCTCCTACAGCAGCTCCCGAACCTGAAGTGAAGGAAGCAGCAAGCATTGAATCAACTCCCTTCGTCGTTCCCCCGGGTATCGATGTGACAGTTAATGCCGACGTGGATAAAGTAACATACGACAAGGTTGATTATAACAATCTGAGCGGCGCACTCACCATCAAGGATGAAACCGTGGTGATCCGGAATGTGAAAGCTCAGGCTCTCGATGGTACAATGCTGATGGATGGTTCGTATTCCACGAAGGCGAACAAGAAGCAACCTGCAATTAGTTTGAGTTATGATGTGAAGAATCTCGACATCCAAAAGACTTTCACAGCTTTCAATACGGTCAAAGCGCTAATGCCGATCGGACAATTCATTAGCGGAAAACTAACTTCAGAGTTTGCGATGAACGGCAATCTCGGAGGCGACATGATGCCGAACTTCAAAACACTCAGCGGAAAGGGGAATCTCTTCCTGATCGATGGCGTGCTGCAAAAATTCGGCCCGGTTGAGAAACTCGCCAACACGCTCAGCATTGAGAAGCTCAAGGCCATCACCGTAAAAGATATCAAGAGTTATATCGAATTCGCAAACGGAACCGTTCTCGTGAAACCGTTCACCATTAAAGTGGACGACATCGAAATGCAGGTTGGCGGAAAGCATGGCCTGGATCAGTCGATGGACTACATCATCGCGATGAAGGTTCCTCGCAAATATCTCGGCACGGAAGGAAACAAACTCATCAACAACCTCGTGTCGAAAGCAAGCAGCAAAGGAATTTCA
>CBINHQ010000374.1:0-3069 GCA_966250475.1 uncultured Chitinophagaceae bacterium | reverse complement strand
TGTGGAAGAGATTCATTGATTTCAAGGGGATTGGTGGAATAATGATCTAAAATATAAAACATGCCATAGAATACCAAGCATTATGGTAAGTTGCCAATGGTAGGTATCTTCGTATCTGCCATCAAAACACATGAAGCTAAATTACTACCCATTCAATCTTAAGTTCAGGCATCCTTTCACCATTTCGAAAGGAACGAAGACTCATCAGCCCACATTAATTGTGGAATTGCAGCATCTCGGCTTTACCGGATATGGAGAAGCTCCTGCGATCAATTACTACAACATCACGGTTGAGAAGATGATCGAAGACATTGAAGCAAAGAAAACACTCATAGAAAGATTCGCGCTCACGGAACCCGAGCGATACTGGCACTACCTTCATCACCTGCTTCCCAACAATCCATTTCTCGTTTGCGCGCTGGATATCGCCGCATGGGATCTCTACGGCAAACTGAAAGGCCTTCCTCTTTATCAATTGTGGGAAGGAGACACTTCGAAGAACCCGCTGACAGACTACACCATCGGCATCGACTCAATTGAAAAGATGGTAGCAAAGATGAAGGAGAAACCCTGGCCGATCTACAAGATAAAGGTGGGCACAGCGGATGACATCGCCATCGTAAAAGCATTACGCGAAAACACGGACTCAATACTTCGCGTGGATGCCAACGCCGCGTGGAATGTGGAGACCGCGATGAAGATAATTCCAGAACTCGTTAAGTACGGAGTCGAATTCGTGGAGCAGCCGCTTGCCAAAGATGACTGGGAAGGAATGAAGATTCTCTATAAAGAATCGCCCTTGCCGCTCTATGCGGACGAGTCATGTGTGTTCGAACAGGATGTGGACAAATGCAAGGATCATTTTCATGGCATCAACATCAAACTAACGAAGTGCAGCGGCATCACTCCGGCGAGAAGAATGATCCAGCATGCACGCGAACTCGGATTGAAAGTGATGATGGGTTGCATGAATGAATCAACAGTCGGCTCCGCGGCAATGGCGCACCTGCTTCCGTTCATCGACCATGTGGACATGGATGGACCGTTGTTGCTCGAAGAAGATGTGGCGACGGGATTGAAGTATGAGAATGGGAGGGTGGAAGTGAGTGGGGGAGCGGGTTTGGGGTTGGATTTTAACTTGGGCAACGGATTATTTTTTGAGCCACGGATGCCACGGATGTACACGGATTTTTTTTTTGGCCACGGATGACACGGATGAACACGGATTTTTTTTTGGCCACGGATGACACGGATGAACACGGATTTTTTTTGGACACGGATTTAGACGGATTTGACGGATGAACACGGAATTTTTGAGCCACGGATGACACGGATGCACACGGATTTGATCATAACTAATCATAAACAATCATAACAAATCTGCGTACAATGGTCCGGCAAAACAAAGAGCCAACCATCCTATTCACCTCCCTTAAACTTTTAAACCTTTAAACCCCTAAACCTTTAAACCCTTAAACCCTTAAACCCTTAAACCCAAGTGAGATATTTCCTGGTCTTTCTCCTCCTCAGCCCCGGCCTTCTCCATTCTCAGGAAAACGATTATTCCGGCGAGACGAGGCTCGTGTTGTTCGGGGGCATCATGAACTACCAGGGAGACCTGCAGCCAAGCAGTTTCTCTGTCTCGCACGCTAAGATGGCGATAGGCCTCGGCATCAGCAAGCCGATTAACAGATGGATCAGCCTGCGAGCAGGTTTCACCGTCGGGAAGATCGAAGCGGCCGACCGCTACAATCGCGATTACCTCAAACCTCGTAACCTCAGCTTCTTCTCCACCATCACCGAACTGCAGGCCGGTATCGAGATAATGATCCTCGACATGAGAAAGCATCGCTTCTCTCCATACATCTTCGGCGGAATCGCATACTTCGGATTCAACCCATGGACTCTCGACGAAGACAAAAACAAAGTCTTCCTTCAACCTCTTGGCACTGAAGGACAGGGCCTGCCGGAATACCCTGACAAGAAAGTATATAGCCTTTCACAGTTTTCGCTGCCATATGCAGTAGGATTTCGGTACAGAGTCACCGATGACCTCGAAGTAGGAATCGAATTCAGCCAGCGCAAGACCTTCACCGATTATCTCGATGACGTAAGTTCATCTTATGCGGACAGAGAAGTGTTGCTCGCCGGCAGGGGAGAGAAGGCAGTTGAACTTGCATTTCGCGGAGAGGGACTCTATCCCACTGCTGGATCGCAGCGCGGCACACCTACAGAAAATGACTGGTATTACACCACCGGCATTTCAATTTCTTACAAAATTCGCAGCCTGTTTGGGAGTGCTGACAGAAGAATGGGTTGCCCAGCGAATGTGTATTAACATTCCAAAAATTTCCTTACTCATTTACGGGTTAACTTTGCAAAATGTATAAAGACCAGCAGGAATTCATCAACGCCATGGAAAAGGCAGGTGAGTTGATTAGGATTAAGGAATATGTGGATCCGGTTCTCGAAATGGCAGAGATCACGGACCGTGTGAGCAAGTCGGGAGACGGAGGAAAGGCATTGTTGTTTGAAAATACAGGCTATGATTTTCCAGTGCTAATGAACGCGTACGGCAGCGAAAAGCGAATGTGCATGGCGCTTGGCGTAGAGAAACTTGACGACATCGCGCTCGAGATTGAAAGGCTTTTCAAATTACTCGCATCTCCGAAGGAAAACATCATCGATAAACTAAAACTTCTGCCCAAACTCAGCCAGTTCGCATCATGGATGCCTAAGGTGAAGTCTGGCAGAGGTGCCTGCCAGGAAGTGGTGATGCAGGAACCCGACATCACAAAACTTCCGGTAATCACTTGCTGGCCGAAGGACGGCGGACCATTCGTCACGCTTCCCGTGATCCACACCAAGGATCCGCTCACCAATCAACGCAATGTGGGAATGTATCGCATGCAGGTATTCGGTCCCACACTCACAGGCATGCACTGGCACAAGCATAAAGTGAGTGCAAAGCATTTCAACGAATACAAGAAACTCAACAAACGCATGCCCGTGGCTGTCGCACTCGGAGGCGATCCCGTTTATGCATATTCCGCTACTGCTCCATTGCCC
>CBINHQ010000373.1:0-3072 GCA_966250475.1 uncultured Chitinophagaceae bacterium | reverse complement strand
TGAGTTGCTGAATTTCGTGTTCAGTCTCACGCAATGCAGTTTCGCGAAGGTCTTCATTGAATGCGATCACTTCGTTATGCCTTGCCTGGATCTGAGCGCGAAGGTCATCGCAGATCTTCTCCTGGACTAAGATCTCTTCCTGTAGTTTCTCGAGGTTCTTGGCCCTTCCGATTTTCTTTCCTTCGATCATTCCCACACTACCACCGGTGAGGGAGTATTTACCCTTTACATATTTCCCTGTCTTTTCGATGATGATGAAGCCATTGCTGTTCTGCAACGCTTCCTCATTGTCGGCGATGTACACATTCGAAAGTAGGTGCTCTGCGAGTTTCCTGTACTTGCTTTCAACCTCGATCACGCTCAATGCGGAGATGCCGCCTTCGAGAGTGTGAGAGGGTGACTCGATCGAGAGTTCGGTCACCTTATCGAGAAGGAAGAAGTTTGCTTTTCCTTTCTTGTTCTCATCGAGGAGGCGCACTGCCTGCAGGCCTTCATGTAAGTCGTTTACCACGTAGTAGCTGAGGTAAGGCTCAAGCACATTCTCGAGCGCAGTGCGGTATTCTTCCTTCACGTAAATGATATCAGAAAGAATCGGCGCCTCATGGTTCCAGCCCTGGTTGTTGTGAAGGAACTTCACGCTCTCCGGATATCCTTCCATCGAATCGATCATGCTCTTCAGCAGGTCGTGTTCGTTCTTCTTCGCATCAAGTTTCCTGCTTTCAACTGCCAGTTCATTGCGAAGCGATTCGAGTATGGACTGAGTCTGAAGTATCTGTTCCTTCGTCTGCTCCTGGTGTTGCTCGAGTTGTTCGAGGTCGACCTTCTTTGTCGCCAATTCTTTTTCCTTGATGATCCTATCCTGATCGAGCTGGTGACGCTGTTCGTCGCGCTGCTTCCTTTCTTCTTCAATCTGTGTGATTGCTCTTTGAAGGTTTTGCACTGACGTATCAGCCACGGCAACCTTCTTCTCCGCGTCGAACTGGCTGCGCTGCACCTGCTGGTATTCGTTTCTCAACGTATCGAGTGCGCGGCGCTTTTCATCCAATGCTTCACGCTTCACGCTCGCTTCATTGTTCAATTGCTGCAATTGTTCAGAGAGGCCCTGCAATGAAGAAGATTCTTCCTGGAATTGCACGCTTGTGAAGGAAATGCTTTCCTCAATTCCCTTAAGCTGACCCTCCGCCTTCTGGAGGAAATCAGTCAGGTTGGTTTCCTTCTCGCGAAGGTGTTCGAGACGTTGTGCAGAAAGATTCTTCTCATTCTCCTTCGTACGAACCTGCTGCACCATTTCGTTGAACGAGTGCTGCATTGATTGCAACTGGCGTTCCTTCTCGATGAAGCCGAGCTTCTCCTGCTCGAGCGCTGCTTCTTCGATGGCGAGCTCCGATTCAAGTTTTACTTTCTTATCAGTCTCTGCTTCGCTCTGCTCGGTGAGTTCTTTGAAGCTGATGTTGAAGCCTTCAAGCGCAGCTTTCGCTAACTCGATGCTGAGTTCGCGATAGTCATTCTTGATCTCGTAATATTTTTCCGCCTTCTTCGCCTGGTTCTCGAGACTCTTCAACTGGTTGTTGATCTCGAAGAGCAAATCCTCGATACGAGCGAGGTCCTGTTCAGTCGCATCAAGCTTTTGCTTCGCTTCCTTTTTTCTTGTCTTGTAAATTGAAATTCCTGCGGCCTGCTCGAGCATCCTGCGGCGGCTGTTGTCTTTATCCTTTATGAGATCATCAACCATACCCAGTTCGATGATCGCATACGAGTCAGTGCTCACGCCTGTATCCATGAAGAGATTCTGGATATCCTTGAGGCGGCATTGCACATCATTCAGCCTGTATTCACTTTCTCCGCTCTTGTAGAATTTGCGGGTAACGGTTACGGTGTTGAATTCGGTTGGAAGAAGATTCTTCGTGTTTTCAAAGGTGAGGCTGACCTCTGCAAGTCCACTCGCGGAACGGGTCTTCGAGCCGTTGAACACGAGGCTGTCCAGGTTTTCACTTCTCAGGTGACTGATCTTTTGTTCGCCGATTACCCATCGAATGCTATCCACGATGTTCGACTTTCCACAACCGTTCGGACCCACGATGCCGGTGATGTTGTCGTCAAAATTCACGATCGTCTTGTCGGCGAAACTCTTGAACCCCTTGATTTCTAATGATTTTAGGCGCACTATTCACAGTTTTATTAGCGGCGAATTTAGGCTATAAAGGGAGATTTAGGAAAATGGGTTATACCCATTTATGCACACTCAATTAACCAGGGTTGACAGATTACAGTTGACAGTTGACCGCCGGGCCGGAGTTCAAGTGATGAGGGATGAGAGATGAGGGCCTGCCCTGATGAAAATCGGGGATGAGAGGGTCTTCGGGTTTAAGACGTTTAGATTTTTTAAGAATCTCCAAACCAAGGATCCTCATCTCACATTTTACAACTAGACAATTAATTAATTTAATAATTAGCTAATTGCCCATTTAATCCTTATCTTCAACAAAGTGATCAAAAGATCTTCCAACCATTAAGTCCGGATCAGCATAAATTTACTCTTCGATCCAGTAATTATTTATCTCCTCTTTACTACTTGCTTGCAGACCTTTTCTCACTCCATTTATTTATTTCAATTTAATAGTTAATCATGAACATGTACGTTTCAAACCTGAGCTTTCATACCGAAGGCGAGGATATAAGGAAATTATTCAGTCAATTCGGAGAGGTCTCATCTGTAAAAGTGATCACTGACAGGGAAACCGGCCGTAGCCGCGGTTTTGCCTTTGTGGAGATGGCGTCTGATCAGGAAGCCAATGCCGCAATTTCTGCGCTCAACAACAAAGAAATTGAAGGCCGTTCGCTTTCTGTGGCCGTGGCCAGGGAAAGGCCTCAACGTCCAGATAACAAGAGATGGTAATTTATTTCAGGGGGCTCTCAGGGCCCCTTTTGTTTATTTATTTTTTCGATTATGATTTTTGAAAAACAACACCTGCAATTCGAGCACTACACCTGGAGTGGTAAGAATGAGCTACAGTTTACCGGCGATCCCAGCCGGCGGCTGTTCGACAGGTTCAATGGCGACCAGGTACTCTT
>CBINHQ010000372.1:0-3087 GCA_966250475.1 uncultured Chitinophagaceae bacterium | reverse complement strand
TTTGGCGTGAAAGTGTTTGGCATGAAATAATTCAAACCATTGCAGACAACGAGAACAGTTATTTCCGAAGTGCTGAAGCATCCCTGCGGATTCTCCACGGTAAGATTGTACGTGATGTCGCTCGATGGACGCGCGTGAGGCACGGGACAGTTCACGCAATTCAATCCCGTCGAAGGTGTCCATGTATAAGAAGAAATATTTCCTGTGTAATTCATTAACAGGTCAGCGCCGCCACCGACATTGATGGTGATGGGATCCTGCACAGGTGTGGCTGTTGGAGGCGGAGTGACATAGATCGTTCTTGTGGTTGTGTCCGCACAGCCAACAAGATTTGAAGTGATGAGTTGCAGGGTGTACTCACCCGGAGTGGTGAAGGTAACCTCGTTGGTCGGAGTGTTCGATGTCTGTCCGTTGCCGAAGTTCCACTGCCAGTTGGTTGCCGTGTCAACTATAGCGATGGAACCAGTGATCGGCTCGGGTGTGTTCACGCAGATTGTATCCCTGCTTTCGATGAGTGGTTGCGGTGTGCGATACACAAACACCGTATCAGTGTAAGAGCTCGAGCAATTACTTTGTGTTGTCACGTTCAGTGTGACGAGATATGTGCCAGGCGTAGTGAACATGTGTGTAGGTTCCACTTCGGTAGAAGTAGTTCCATCACCAAATTCCCAAAGCGTGGAGATGATCGGCTCATTCTTCGTCGTGAAGTCGCGGAACACAACGGGGCCACTGTCGCAAAACGCGCTGATGTCTTTGTCGAATAGAGGCACCGCCCCCATCACATCGATGCGAGGGCTTCCATTGATCGAGGCCTGGCAACCGGAGATCGTATCGAAGATCACAAGCCTCGGCACATTCCTGCTTGGCCTTGGGTAGAAGTAACTGAACGAGGTTTGACCGGATGAGTCGATGTTGCCATCACCGAAATGGAAATAGAATTTAAATCCTGCAGGCACGGTGAGGTTGAAATCAACGTTCAGCGAATTACACGCGGTTGTCGGCGGACCAAAATCAATTCGCACATCACCCGGGTTGTGCACGGCTACAGTCGATGTTGCCGAGTCTACACATCCACCCGGACCTGTAACGTACAAGGTTGGTGTGAATATACCGTACTCATCATAGAAGTAGATCGGGTTTTGCAAAGTTGAGATGCCGCCATCGCCGAAGTCCCAATAGAAGGATTCATAATCGCTGCCCTGGAAAACAAATGTCGATCGTAAAGGAGGACAGATTGTAGTTGAATCTTCAATTCTGAATGCAGCCTTCGGCCTTCTTATCTTGATGTAGTCTTGCTTCGTAATGGAATCGGAACAACCGGATACATCGGTCACGGTGAGTTTCACAGTGTAAGTTCCTTCTCCGTCTGGATACGTGTGTTGCGGATTAGCGAGAGAGGATGTCGATCCGTCACCAAAATCCCAGAGATAGGTGAGCCCTGCGCCGGATGAAGTATCGATGAAGTTCAATGGTGTACCAGGGCAGAACAGTGTATCGGCTCTGAATCCCGCGATGGGATTAGAAACGATTAGCGAAGTGTTGTTCGTATACGTATCTGTACAACCTTGTGCATCGGTGACGGTAAGGCTCACGGTGTAACTTCCCTGCACACCGTAGTTGTGTGTGAAAGGTCCGGAAGAAAAATTCTGCTGTGTGCCATCTCCGAAATCGAACAACCAGTTCACGATTCCGCCTGCGGGAGTGGAGAGATCGGCGAAGCTCATCGTGCTGCTGAGACAAGCGCCAGGAGTTGTCGGTTCGAAGCCGGCTTCGGGTCCGCTAACTGAGATAAAGTCCGGAATTGATTGCATTGTTGTGCATCCGTTGATGTCGGTGATGATAAGCATCACATCATATACTCCGTTCACAGCAAGGCGATGCGTGACTGATCTTTCTGTAGAAGCAATCGTTTCTCCTTCGATGATCCAGGTGTAACTCCTCACGTTTGCGGGATTGCTGCCAGATGCAGTTAAAGTGAAGGGCTCGTTTCTGCAAGGCGTGTTATCATCGATGGTGAAAGTTGCAGGCTCATCAGCGATAGTCACGATGTTACTGAGCTCGTATTCGCATGGACCGTTCGTTACGGTCAGGGTAACGGTATATTTTCCCGGGCCGGGATAACTAAACGGCGGCGGATTTCTTACATTGAATGTGGTGTTTGCAGGATCTCCCATCTGCCAGAAATAGGTGAGTGGAGATAGGTTTGGATCCACGAGACTCGTATCGCGGAACGTGACTTGCTTCGTAGCACAATCAACGGTGTAATTGAACAATGCAACTGGAGGAAGCGTGTGTACATCCTGGCTGATTGAGTCAGGGCACATATTGTTGTACGCAATTAGTGTCACAGTCACTAAGCCTGTATCCACGAATACGTGTTGCGGATTTTCCTGGGTTGATGATTCACCATCGCCGAAGTCCCAGTACCACGTGACTTCTGCTCCAGGCGTTGTCACCGTGGTGTTGGTGAATGAAATGGTATCGCTCGCACAAGCATCATTTGGAGCGAATGTGAAGCCAACTGTTGGAGGTGTTCCGGTAAGCACTCCTCCGGGAACGGAAACAGTTTCCGAACACCCGCTTGCCGTGGTTACAGTAAGGGTGATGGTGAACGTACCGGCAGATGTGTATGTATAAGGAGGAGGATTCGCTCCGGTGAAGATTGCGCCAGGTTCCCCAAGGTCCCAGGTATAACTTACGATTGGATCTTCCGATTGCACAGATGCTTCAGGTGTGTAGGTAAACGGAACGCAACCACCCGTAGGTGTATTCAGGGTTATCGTAATTGGATTCACGCGTATCAGGTGCTGCTTCGTGGTCGTACCACTGCAACCTTCACCTACACTCGCGGTCAGCGTCACGGTATAATTTCCAAAGTCAGCGTAAGTATGTGATGGATTCTGCAAAGTGGATGTGTTGCCATCGCCGAAGTCCCAAAGCCATTCCACTGCGCCAACTGTGAGGTCGGTGAACTGCACCGTGAATGGCGCTTCGCAAGATGTGCTGTCGTTCACCGCAAAATCAACCTGCGGATCATCATTCACCACAATCGTTTTCGTGAGAGAATCGGTGCAACTACTGTATTCG
>CBINHQ010000371.1:0-3088 GCA_966250475.1 uncultured Chitinophagaceae bacterium | reverse complement strand
GATCCATTCATTATTGTAGGCCTGCGACTGTGACTTCAGGCTGGCGGCTACCAATAACAGAAGTAGAAATCGTTTCATGTAACTGAGTTTATGGTGGGTTGGGATTATTTTTTCTTCTTTTTATCGGTTGCTACCATGTCCAGTTTTAAGGAAAAAACATGGGTAAAAAGTGGATTCGACTGGTTAGCCAGGTTGGTGAACGCATAGTCGAGTGTCAGGTTGTTGATCTTAAAACCTGCGCCTGCGCTTGGCTGATAGATCCATACCTTCTTCTGGTTTAGCGTATCGCCATCGGCGAGTGCCTTTTGGAAATTGTTGATACCGGCTCTAAGGAAGAAAACATTGCTGATATCAAGTTCAAGTCCCAATTTGGGGTCCGCACTCACAGGGTTCGCGCTGATGAGTGTATTCCTCTGACCATCGAAGGTTATATCGAAATTAGCCTCTGCAAGGAGGCTTGCCTTTTCACCTAATTTGAAGTCGCGGGCAACGCCGAGCACAAGTCGCGGGGCGGTCATCTCAGTAGACTTCACCGGAATCTCGTTGTTGGTGAGATAAAGTACTTCCTTTTCTCTTTCCGTGAAAGTAAAAGACCACGCGTTGAACGTGGTAGTGATATCGCGGCCGGTTATTCCGAATCTCCATTTCTTGTGATGAATCTGCAAGCCCGCATCGATGCCGAAGCCCCAGGCTCTCGCAAACTTCCCCACGCTTCGGTGGATTACTTTCGCGTTCAAGCCGAAATTGATATTCTTGTTACCACTCTCCTTCAGCTTCTGTGCAAATGAGAGAAGGAAGGCATAATCAGCCGAGGAGAAGGCCTGGATGTTGTTGTAGTTGATAGTGCCGTCTGGTTCAACCAGGAAAAGCGTGTTCATGATATCGTCAACAGCAAACCTAAGTCCGGTAATGGCGAATGTGCGCTTGTTGTTTGATGAAGGGAAAGCGATGCTTGCGTAATCGTATTTTCCAATGCCCGCGAAGTACTCTGCGTGCATGAGGTTGATTTGTGTGTGTTCTTTAACTCCTACGAGACCGGCGGGGTTCCAATAGCCGGAGGTTCCATCATTAACGGATGCTACCTGAGCTCCACCCATGGCGAGACCCCTGGCACCTGCGCCAATGTTTAAGAATTCGTTCGAGTATTTTCTGAATTGAGCTTGCGAGCAAAGAGATAGACCCAACACAGCCAACATGAGGTATAAGCGGCGTGATTTCATTCGGATGGTTTTCAAATAAGCGACTGACTTTTAGCTTTCAATAAGGTGGAAATAGCTTGTAAAAATAATCTTTAGCCCTGTAAAATCATAGTTTTACTAAGGGAAAAGACCCGGCACTGGAAACGAATAGGTTAGAAAAATATTGCAAATGAGAGGGCCATTCTTATTAAACCTTAGTTTTGCGGCAAATTATTGACTTAAAGCAATGAAACTCATCGAGGAACTGCGTTGGAGGGGGATGATCCAGGACATCATGCCCGGCACTGAAGAGCAACTGGATAAAGAGATGACCACCGGGTACATCGGGTTCGACCCCACGGCCGAAAGCCTGCACATTGGCAGCCTCGTTCCCATCCTGCTGCTGGTGCATTTTCAGCGGGCGGGCCACAAGCCTATTGCCCTGGTTGGTGGCGCTACTGGTATGGTGGGTGATCCCAGCGGAAAGAGCGAAGAACGCAACCTCCTGAGCGAAGAAGTTCTTGAGAAGAACGTGGCCGGCGTGAGAGCCCAACTCGAACGCTTTCTCGACTTCAGCCCAGGCATTCCCAACTCGGCCGAGATGGTGAACAATTACGATTGGTTCAAGAACATCTCATTCATTGATTTTCTCCGCGATGCAGGAAAGCACATCACCGTAAACTACATGATGGCGAAGGACAGCGTGAAGAAGAGGATACAAAGCGAGACCGGGATCAGCTATACTGAATTTGCTTATCAATTAATGCAGGGATACGATTTCTATTGGCTCTACACGCATAAGAACTGCAAACTGCAAATGGGAGGCAGCGATCAATGGGGCAACATGACCACCGGAACTGAATTGATAAGAAGGAAGACTGGTGGCGAGGCATTCGTCTTTACCAATCCGCTTATCACCAAGGCTGATGGCAATAAATTCGGCAAGACCGAAAGCGGGAATGTATGGCTAGATGCAGGCAGGACTACTCCCTATCAGTTTTACCAGTGTTGGCTGAACGCAAGCGATACAGATGCGGAGAAGTGGATCAAGATCTTCACATTCCTCGAAGAGGCTGAAATCAACAACATCATCTCCTCACATCAGCAGGATGCATCGAAGCGCATACTACAAAAGCGACTCGCAGAAGAAGTCACGAAGTTTGTCCACGGCGAAGATGAACTGGGTAAAGCAATTGAAACGACTCAAAAGCTTTTTGCCGCTCAGCATGCACCAGCCGAGAGCCTCAGCGTGGAGGATATTGAAGCAATGGAGGGTTTGATAAAGGTCAGCATATCAAAATCAGATCTCAGCAACGGATTGGATGTGGTAAACTTTCTCGCCGATAGCAAAATCTTTCCCAGTAAGGGGGAGGCACGCAAGACCATTCAGGGTGGAGGCGTAAGCATCAACAGGAAAAAGGTGAATGAGGTACAAATGAAAGTTGACAATTCTCACTTACTGCACGATAAATTCATTCTTGTGCAAAAAGGAAAGAAGCATCACTATCTTGTTGAAGTCTCCTGATCATCACGGTCATTAAACGCACGTAAGACTTTTTGCTTCGTAATTTTTCTAATACAAATCGGGTACATTTTCTCTTGACCTTGGCTTGTTTGATGGATATGTTTGTACCAGAAGTTGATTGATAACAATTCAATCAGATCCAATATCCAAATGAAGTACCAAACCAATTATCCTGAAAAACCGATCCAAACTATCCAGAGAAACCAACACCAATTATCCGAAAAACCAATCCAATTATCCTGAAAAACGAATCCAGACATCCTTAGAAAACCAATGTAAAATCCAGTATCTGTCAGCTTCTATCTTTTACCGTCCAAGTAAAGACATCAAAAATGGTTATCGAAAAATCGATAACCATTTTTTGTTTTGATGCGTTGGTTGTATC
>CBINHQ010000370.1:0-3104 GCA_966250475.1 uncultured Chitinophagaceae bacterium | reverse complement strand
CGGGAGCGATCGAGCAGGATGCGGATATGGTAATGTTCCTTTATCGTCCGGAGTATTACGATATGACGACAAACGAGGATGGTGAAAATATCAAAGGACTCACGGAAGTAAAGATCGCGAAGCACAGGAATGGTTCACTTGACACAATCAAGTTGAAAGCATTGTTGCATATACAGAAGTTCACCGGCTGGGATGAGGATCCGTACAGTGGCATTGGTCTACCTGCAGGAGGATGGCGTCCGGTTGAAGATGGTGGAGGTGGTGAGAAGCTTTACATTCAGACTGGTAGCAGGATGAATGATCTCGATGCTGACGATGATACATTCTAGTTACTTGTCAGCAGGCGCACGCAATCTTGGCCATGGCATTACCTTTTTTCTATACCCGGTTTGATGTAATTCCTTCGAAGGAAGTCACACTCGATGAAGATGCCTCGCGTCACATAGTGCAGGTATTGCGAATGAAGGAAGGCGATCAACTCTTGCTGACGGATGGCAAGGGAAACAGATTCACTACAGCAATTTCTGATGCTAACAAGAAGCGTTGCCGTGTTTTCATCACGAATTCAGAATACATTTCTCCTGTTCTACCAAAAACAATCATTGGCATTTCACTTGTAAAAAATAATAGCCGGTTTGAATGGTTTTTGGAGAAGGCTACGGAGATTGGCATTAGCAGCATCGTTCCTATTATATGCAAGCGTACGGAGAAGGATAAGTTTCGTTTCGATCGCATGCACAATATTCTCGTCAGCGCGATGCAGCAGAGTATGCAGTGCTGGCTTCCGGTCTTGCATCAACCTGTGAATTTCGAATTACTTTTTGCGATGGAAGACATCGTAAATGCTGGGCAGAAGTTTATTGCGCATTGTATGGAAGGGGATAAACCGCAGTTGTACGAAGCGTTAGCAAAATCGGATACGTCAAGGGTTTTGCTGATTGGTCCTGAAGGGGATTTTACTGAGGAAGAAGTTCAATTCGCGTTGCAGAATAAATTCAATCCAATCTCACTTGGAAATACAAGGTTGAGAACGGAAACGGCGGGATTGGTAGGGGCGGTGATGTTGAAAGGAGGTTAATCTAATTATTTTCCAATCCGGAAACAATGCGCTTTACAATTGCCGGTCCTTCGTAGATGAAGCCTGTCCAGACTTGTACGAGTGATGCGCCTGCAGCGATTTTCTCTCTTGCATCTTCCGCTTTAAAAATTCCGCCGCTTCCAATAATGGGAATGGATCCGTTTGTTTCTTCAGCAATAAAACGAAGCAGCTTCGTACTTCTCTCGAATAATGGCTTGCCGCTCAGTCCGCCGGGCTCCTTATCGTGGTCAAGGGATTTCTCACTCAAACCTTCTCGGCTTGTGGTGGTGTTTGCAACAACGAGTCCATCGAGGCTTATCTCCAAGGCAAGATCAACAACATCTCGAACCTGTGCTTCGCTAAGGTCCGGCGCAATCTTCAGGAATATCGGCTTCGACTCAGCTTTACCATTATTTATCATTTGCAAATGTCGAAGGATCTTTCTTAATGATTCCTTCTCCTGCAGTTCTCGAAGTCCGGGAGTATTGGGTGAGCTAACATTCACCACGAAATAATCTACATAAGGATGAAGTTCTTTGAAACAGGTCTCGTAATCTTTCCACGCCTCCTCATTTGGTGTAGACTTATTCTTGCCGATGTTGCCACCAATGATCATTCTCAACCTTTCATTATTTCTTTGCCGCTCCTTCCACTTGCGTAACCGCTCTGCAATTGCTGCCACACCATCGTTGTTAAATCCCATACGATTGATGAGAGCCTTATCGTGAGGAAGTCTGAACAATCTTGGCTTCGTGTTTCCTTCCTGTCCCACCGGGGTCACCGTCCCGATCTCCACGAATCCGAATCCCAACGCCTCCAGTTCGCGCAGGTATTTCGCATTTTTGTCGAATCCCGCACCGAGTCCAACGGGATTCTTGAAACGGAGTCCAGCCAATTCCCATGTGATGGGAGGTTGTGAGGGTTTGTAAATCCAGCCGATAACTTTCGCGAGACCGATCGAGCAAAGGAAACGCAGGCAGTTCATGGAGAAATAGTGCGCTGTTTCAGCAGGAAGGAGGAATAGTAAACTTCGAATGAGATTGTACATGGATTGCGAAGATAGCGAGGTAAGAATTTAATTTAAGGACTTTGAGCTTTCAGCGAAAACCGAACCAGATTCAATCGGGTTTTTTGAGGCTATCTATTCCGTTCAATTTATTCGCATCGGCGTTAAGAAACGATCTCCAGAGTTTTCTTGCCGTTTTCTCATTGAGGAAAAAAGCGCCAACAACCTGTCACTTTCCCCTTGCTTCAGCCAGGCGATGATGGAGATTTGTGATGTCCGACGGAAGTCCGGGCCTGGATTGAAAACTATTGCTGAACAACCGGGATGAATGTATTGGGTGGGTGCTTTGGGTGATGAGGTACGAGTGGAGGAGGTTGCGGTGCCTGGGAAATTATGGCTGGTTGGTAGGCGGGGGAGGGACTGTTGGAGTGGGCTTGTGTGGTTTGCATGGGCTGTTGGCTTCGTGTGCTTTCGTTCGAAATGGATAAACATTGTTTGGAGGAGGCCGGGGAGGGACCCCGGCGGGAGCTTCGCTCGAAAAATTCACATCGAGCAATCGCATCCCCTTGCCTTCTCCCTACAAACCCCATTTCCCGATCGCCGCCAAGGGAGGGACCCCCGCGGGAGCTGCACCAACCCCCAACCCTCAACCCCTTAAACCTTCCCTCACAATCAACTCTTCCATAAATTAATTACCTTTATTCTATAAAGTTGCATAAACAACTAAATTTACATTTCAAACCGGAAATAATGCAGGAAGCATACATCATCGCAGGATATCGCACCGCCGTAGGAAAAGCAAAACGCGGAGGTTTTAGATTCTATCGCCCCGACGATCTCGCCATTGAAGTCATTAAAGGACTCATGGCCTCCGTACCCCAATTGGAGCCAACTCGCGTCGACGATGTAATCGTTGGTAACGCCGTTCCCGAAGCAGAGCAGGGACTCCAATTCGGAAGAATCATCTCCGCAAGAGCGCTGGGTTTTGATGTGCCAGGCGTGACTGTCAACAGGTACTGC
>CBINHQ010000369.1:0-3105 GCA_966250475.1 uncultured Chitinophagaceae bacterium | reverse complement strand
ATCAGGGCGATTGCGGAAGTGGAGAAGAGAGCGTTGAAGGCGGTTGAAGTAGCTTGATGAAGAGAGGAGAGGGAAGTTGACCGTTGACCGTTGACCGTTGACAGTTGACAGTTGACCGTTAACCGTTGACAGTTAACCGTGGCGATGGTAATGATGAGAGATGAGGGATGAGAGTTGAGAGATGAGAGTTGAGAGTTGAGGGACTTTAAGTTTAAGACTCTTCGATAGTTCAAATTGTCTTCAGATCAAAGGCTCTCATCCCTCATCCCTCATCTCTCATCCAAGGAACGGTCAACGGTTAACTGTCAACGGTTAACGGTTAACTGTCAACTAATTTCTTTTCTTTCTATCTTCGCCCACATGTACGATTTCTCCCCGACCCGGTACGATTCCATGCAATACAATCGCTGCGGAAAGAGCGGATTAATGTTGCCGGCGATTTCACTGGGACTGTGGCACAACTTCGGCTCGGTGGATGACTTCGCTACTGCACAACAGATCATCCGCAAAGCATTCGACCTCGGCATCACACACTTCGACCTCGCGAACAACTATGGTCCCGTGCCAGGTTCGGCGGAAGAAAATTTTGGAAGAATACTGAAGCAGGACTTCACCGGTAACCTCCGCGATGAACTCGTCATCTCAACAAAGGCAGGATACACCATGTGGCCCGGTCCGTATGGCGACTGGGGCTCGCGGAAATATCTCCTCTCGAGTCTTGACCAGAGCCTCCGAAGAATGCAGATCGATTACGTCGACATTTTCTATTCGCATCGACCAGATCCTTCCACACCGATCGAGGAAACGATGGGCGCCTTAGCTCATGCGGTGAAATCGGGCAAGGCATTGTATGCGGGTATTTCAAATTATGACACTGCACAGACTTCCACCGCGATAAAGGTGCTGAAGGATCTCGGCATTCCTCTGCTGATTCATCAACCTAAATACTCACTCTTCGAACGATGGGTTGAAGACGGTCTTCTTGAATTACTCTCCGCCAATGGTGTTGGCTCAATTGCATTTTCGCCACTCGCTCAGGGAATGCTCACCGATAAATACCTCACCGGAATTCCGGAGAATTCGAGGGCAGCAAAGGAGCATGGATTCCTTAAGCCTACCGACATCACCGAGGAAAAACTGCGACAGGTTCGCGAGCTTAATGAAGTAGCCGCATCGAGAAATCAGACGCTTGCCGAGATGGCCATTGCATGGTTGCTAAAGGACAAGCGTATCACTTCTGTATTGATCGGCGCGAGTTCCGTGCAGCAACTCGAAACCAACATCAACGCACTCTCGAATACAAGTTTCACTGGTGAAGAACTGGTGGCAATTGAAAAAGTTCTCAGGAAGGTGCGACCCGCTTCAGCGAAGAAGATCGATTTCGACAGGTTTGGTGGTTAAGTAATTTCACGCCTCTTTTCTCCGCATTTATTTGGCACAGTTTTTTTCAGAGTTGATAGCCTCGCTCTAATAGTTACTGTATGCCACATGAAATAAAAATTGATGAGTTGCGTGTCCTAAGAGGACCAAACATCTGGTCAAACTACCGCAGGAATCTGATTCAATTGAAAGTTGACCTGCGCGATCTGGACAATTTTCCATCTCAAAAAATTGAAGAGTTCCTGGAACGAATGAAGACCGTTCTTCCTTCTTTGTATGCCCACAATTGTGCGGATTGTCAACCTGCCAACTTTAATCACCGTTTGCGTACAGGCGCGTGGCTTGGACATGTGGTGGGACATATTGCTCTCGAGTTGCAATCACTCGCAGGAATGCGTTGTGTGTATGGCCGCACCAGGTCGAGTGCGGATGCGGGAAAATATTTGCTCGTATTCGAGTATAAAATAGAATCGTCCGGAGTACTGGCTGCAAAGGAAGCTGTGTGGATTGCCCAGTCACTCCTAAGCGGTGAAGCCTGTGATGTGCAACCCATCATAGTTGAGTTGGAACGCTTGAAGCGACGCGATGGACTCGGGCCAAGCACGTCTGCGATTGTGGAAGAGGCAAGAAAGAGGGACATCCCATTTCGTCGATTAGATGAGCATTCACTCGTTCAGCTAGGCCAGGGTAAGAATTTGAAATTAATAAAGGCAGCACTTACATGTTCTACCAGTGTAATTGGAGTTGACATTGCAGATAACAAGGAGCAGACGAAGCAGGTGCTGAAGTCCGCCTTCGTTCCTGTTCCCGAAGGAAGAGTTGTAAGCATTGTTGATGATCTTCTTCCCGCTATCAATTCAATTGGATTTCCTCTCGCGATAAAACCACGAAAAGGCAATCATGGAAGGGGAGTGAGGACAAACATTCAAACCGAAGAAGAAGCAACAAAGGCATTTCACATCGCAAAGAAGATTTGCGATGATGTAATAGTGGAGCGATATATTCCTGGTTCTGACTATCGCTTCCTGGTGATCAATAAGAAACTTGTTGCAGCCGCGAAGAGAATTCCTGCAGTGGTGACAGGAGATGGAGTGTCGACAATTACTCAGCTCGTGGAAAAGGAAAACATGAATCCAAGAAGAGGAGAGGGGCATGAGAATGTGTTGACGAAGATAAAACTCGATGAGGCAGCGATGGAATTACTTGTGTCCAAAGGACTCACTCCCGATTCTGTTGTTGCAAAGGACGAAATGGTGCCATTGCAGCAGACTGCAAACCTCAGTACAGGCGGCACATCGAGGGATGTATCTCACCTTGTGCATCCAAAGAATGTCTTCATGGCGGAACGCGTTGCAAGAATGATGAACCTCGACATCTGTGGAATCGATTTGATTGCAGAGGATATCAGTGAACCCATCACTTCAAACAATGGAGCAGTGCTTGAAGTAAATGCTTGCCCCGGTTTACGAATGCATCTTTCTCCTTCCGGTGGACTTGCAAGAAATGTGGCGGAGTCAATAGTGGACATGCTGTATCCCACAGGAGCGCCATCACGAATTCCACTCGTGGCGGTGACTGGAACAAACGGCAAGACTACCGTTACCCGATTAATAACTCATATGGCTAAGACGGCGGGCTTTACTCCCGGCTTCACTTCTACCGACGGGATTTTCATCGATGGAATGCAAGTGGAGTATGGTGATTGCAGCGGCCCTTCAAGCGCAG
>CBINHQ010000368.1:0-3106 GCA_966250475.1 uncultured Chitinophagaceae bacterium | reverse complement strand
CTGGAGGATTGAAATTAAAAAATATCCCAAGCTCACTTCCGAGGGTGCATGGAGAAGGTTGAACAACCAGGATTCGGTTTGTATCGAAAGGTCGGCGCAGAATCCTGAATATATCATCGACCCAGAACATTTTGTCGAGAGAAACGGCGAGCGCCTCTATGGAGGATTCTACACGCAGGAAGAAATGCGGGGCATCGTGAAGTACGCGATGGACAGGCACATCGAAATCATTCCCGAGATCGACATGCCCGGCCACATGATGGCAGCCATCACGCCGTATTTGTTTTTGAGTTGCGAAGGCAACAACACTTTCGGAGAGTTCTTCTCCACGCCGATCTGCCCCTGTCTTCCCTCCACCTTCCAGTTCGCGGAGGATGTGTTCACCGAAATAATGGACATCTTTCCTTCGAAATACATTCACATCGGCGGCGATGAGGTTGATCGCACTCACTGGGAGGCGGCAGAGGTTTGCAAACAATTCATGGCCGATAACGGCATGAAGTCATCAGCAGAACTCCAGAGTTATTTCATTCGGCGAATGGAATCCTTCTTCAGGGCGAATGGAAAGATCCTCATCGGCTGGGACGATATTCTCGAAGGAGGGGTCAGCAATTCTGCGGTGATCATGTACTGGCGCACATGGGTGAGGCAAAACCTTGCTGAGGCGATGAAGACAAACCGCTTCATCATGGCCTCCGACAATCCACTTTATTTTAGCCGCGACCAGGACAGGAATTCGCTGAAGGAAGTTTATATGTTCGATCCATTGCCAAAAGATGTTCCTTCATCACTTTCAAAACAAATCCTTGGTGCGCAGTCCTGCCTCTGGACGGAATACATTCCATCTACTCGTCGTGCTGACTTCCACCTCTGGCCCGGACTTTCCGCACTCTCGGAAAAGTTGTGGAGCGCCACCAATGATTATGAATTCTATTTATCACGTCTCGATCATCACTATCCCAGACTCGACAGATTAAATGTCAACTATCGACTTCCCGACCTCGATGTACTGGAGCGATACGCGTTTACCGACAAGATTTCACTCGATGTGAAGAATCCATTGGCAGGCACAACGATTCGTTACACAACAGATGGATCGCTTCCCACAAATCAATCGCGCCTGCTTTCTTCACCATTGAAGATTAACAAGTCGACGAAGGTGAAGATGGCATTGTTCCGGAGCGATGGCTCACAGGGTGAAGTTTATGATCTGGAATTTCGTAAAGAAAAAATGGCCACGCCTGTTAAACTGAAATCTGTAAAGGATGGACTGCTTTGCGACTGGTATCATCAGCCATTCCGCTTCACCACTCAGATATCGGGAAAGCCTGGAGGAAGAGAAGTGGTTCCAGGTCTTGTTGTGCCCGATGTTGCAAAGGCTCCTGCATTTACACTTCAGTTTCGCGGCTACATCAACGCGCCGGAAGATGATGTCTACACTTTCTTCCTCACCAGCGACGATGGCGCGGTCCTGCGCATCGCGGGAAGAGAAGTGGTGAACAACGATGGCTATCATGCACCGAAGGAAAAGAACGGACAGGTTGCGCTGAAGAAAGGCCTTCACAAATTCGAACTCGATTTTGTAGAAGGCGGCGGGGGATATACGCTGAAACTGAAGTATTCGAGGAATGGTTCAACTCCGCAGGATGTGCCCTCCTCATGGTTCAAACATGCAAATGGCAATTAAGAAGAGTCATCTATGAACAAGACAAAAAACATATACCTCCTGCCCTTGGTGCTTGTTACCTCGCTGTTCTTTCTTTGGGGTTTGTCGTATGGCTTGCTGGATGTGCTTAACAAACATTTCCAGGAGACGTTGAACATAACAAAGCAGCGATCAATGTGGTTGCAGGCCGCCTACTTCGGCGCATACTTTCTCGTGGCGTTGCCCGCGGGCATCTTCATGCAGCGTGCGGGTTATAAGAAGGGAATCATAGCGGGGCTATTGCTGTACGCATTAGGAGCAGTCTTGTTTTATCCTTCCGCGCAGGCTGCGAGTTTCACATTCTTCCTCATTTCGCTTTTCATACTTGCAAGCGGGCTCGCGTTTCTCGAGACGGCGGCGAATCCATACGTCACTGTCCTTGGTCCTGCAAAGACTTCCGCGTTTCGCCTCAATCTTTCGCAGGGATTCAATGGCATTGGTTCTTTCCTCGGGCCGCTCATCGGCGGCGCATTGTTCTTCTCCGATGAGGAGAACGGATCTGGTGAACTCGAGACCGTGCGGTTCGTCTACCTCATTATCGCGGCCGTCGTATTGTTTGTCGCAGGACTCTTCCTTCGCACTCCGATGCCGGAGGTCAGAGGTGATGAGATTGAAGAGCGGGAAATGAAATCATCGCGTTCACTTTTCAGTCACCGGCATTTCGTATGGGCAGTCGTGGCGCAGTTCTTCTACGTGGCTGCGCAAGTCGGAATCGCAGCCTTGTTCATCAACTATTGCACGGAGAAGGGACTTGGAATCACGAATGAGAGAGCAGCATACTTTCTTTCCGGGGCCATGGTGTTGTTTACCGTGGGTCGATTTGCTGGCGCCGGGCTTATGAAATTTATTCAGCCTGAGAAATTGCTTTCCATCAATGCGGCGGCCAACATCGTGCTTTGCTTTGTGGTAATATTTTCGCCTGGCTTCATTTCCATCTATTCGCTGATGGCCTTATTCTTCTTCGAGTCGATCATGTTCCCAACCATCTTCGCTCTTGGACTTCGTGCTTTGGGTGCTAAGACGAAAAAGGCATCATCGTTCATCATCATGTCCATTGTGGGCGGTGCAATCGTACCTCTGCTGATGGGCTGGATCGCAGAACATCATTCAACTTCCTATTCATACTTTGTTCCGCTGTTTTGTTTCGTAGTTGTATTGTACTTCGCGATCAGCGGGCATAAACCCAACAGGAATCATGAAGAGATATTGCCTAACGCTTGACTTGCAGGATGATCCCCGAAAGATCGCAGACTACGAGGCGCACCACCGCAATGTGTGGCCGGGAATCCAGGCTTCCATCAAACACTCGGGCATAAAGAATCTCGAGATATTCCGTCACGGCACGCGACTCTGCATGATCATCGAGGCGGAGGATGATTTCAGCTTTGAAAGAAAAAAGGA
>CBINHQ010000367.1:0-3117 GCA_966250475.1 uncultured Chitinophagaceae bacterium | reverse complement strand
ATCCACGAGCCCGCGCGTGGAGAAAGTTCCGTATCGAAAGGAGAAATATGTTTTGCAGTTGAGGTACATCTAGGCAAAACTACTAAATATTTTAGCTTTGCTAAAATATTTAGTAGTTTTGCCTTTAGCTAATTATTAATTAATTAGCCAATTGCTTCCTCAGCCTCTCCGCTTCTCTTGCATACCGGAGGCCTTTGACGAGGAAATAGATGATGATGATCTTGGCGATAATGCCGCCAAGGAAGCCCTGGAAGCCATTGCTGGCGATGTCGAATATCCAGAATCCGACGTAGATCACGAGGCCGATGACAATGGCTGAGAATGGATATTTCTTGGTGAGAAGTGCCAGTCCCGCAAACAGCAGGGTGATGAGAATGGCAATGTACAGGGGTGCGCCATAAAGCGCGTTCGCCTTTGAGAGGTAAATGAGATTTACAATAAGAGTAAGACCGGCTACTACGAAGAGTGCATTCCTTGCCTTTCGCACCTGTGCTTCGGCAGATTCGAGTTCAAGTTGCTGAACACCTTCGTAGTAGTCGGAGATGATATTCTTGTCGTTAGGTTCCATATCAATAATTAGCTAATTGGGCAATTAGCCAATCGGCTAATTAAAACCCTTTGGGCTTCTCCAGCTTCAGGTCACGTTTTACCATTTCGTCCCTGTTTGCCATTTCCCATGCTGTGTAAAATACAAATTGGGCGCGTTTTGCAAGAAGTTTATAGTTGATTTTATCGGGCGTGTCTGTAGGACGGTGATAATCATCGTGTACGCCATTAAAATAAAAAATCACAGGTATCCCTTTTTCGGCAAAATTGTAGTGGTCGCTGCGGTAGTAGAAACGATTGGGATCATTGGGATCGTTGTACTTCCTGTCCAGTTTGATCTTGCTGTACTTCTTGTTGACCTCATCGGTGATGGGTGCGAGTTCAGTACTGAGTTTATCGTCACCGATCACGTATACATAATTTGCGGAGTCTTTATCCTTCAGGTATTCATGGCCGATGCGACCGATCATGTCGATGTTGAGATTCACTGAAGTCTTCTCGAGAGGGAAGATGGGATTATCGGCATAGTAAGCAGAGCCCCAGAGTCCCTTCTCTTCTCCACTCACAGTCATGAACACAATTGAGCGACGTGGACCTTTGCCGGCGGCTTTTGCTTTAGCGAATGCTTCGGCGAGTTCGAGTATGCTAACGGTGCCGCTGCCGTCATCATCAGCGCCATAGTAGATCGTAGTGTCGTTACGCTTACCTACGTGGTCGTAGTGTGAAGTGATGATCACGTATTCATCTTTCTTATCTGTCCCTTCAATTACTCCAAGTACGTTTGATGCTTGTGCAGTGCTTGTAGTCTTGAAGTAGCTAAGTTCAATGTTTGCTTTGAATGAACCGGGGGCGATTGCGCTCGACTTCATGTTCTTCAAAATTTCCTTTCCGTTTTCACCCATGATTGCGGCCGCGACTTCTTCGGAGGCTGTGAATACCTGCGGAGAAAGGCTCGACCTGTATCCGTTCATTGAATAATTGGACACGGTAGAGAGGCTCTTGCGCGGATAGTTGCCATAAATCATCAGCACAGCTACTGCTCCCTTAGATTGAGCTTTAAGAATCTTTCCGTATGCATTTGCCGGGGACGCGAAACCCCGGACCTTTGATTGGTATCCTTCGGGAGTACCATCGAGGATGATCACAAGTTTAACGGTTACTTCAAGGTCCTTGTAATCATCGATGTCTCCATCCACAATACCATAGCCTGCGAAAACAGCTTCAGAGAATCTCAGCTCGGAAGTATGGTTCATCTGCACATTCGGCTGAAAGTCGTTGTTGAGCGCAAATGATTTTCCATTCACCACAAGTCTGGCTGCGGTCATGGAATCCTTGTAGAGGGGATAGGTTTGCCTGTAACTATCGCCATTGCCTGGCTTGAGTCCCGCTTCGCGGAAATGCTTCTCGATGTAATCGGCTGCTTTTTCAAGGCCCGGTGAAGGAGTGTTGCGTCCTTCCATTTCTGCGCTGGCAACGATGAAGAGATGTTCTCTTAGTTCCTCAGCTGTGATTGTCTTTGCGAAATAAGGAGGTGTGTTTTTTTTCTGTGCATTAGTGGCGGTAGAAAAAAGAACGATGGCGATAAGAAGAAAAATTCTCATATGTGGTGCATTTTATAAAAAGAACCTGCTTGGCAGGCAGGTTCAAACTTAATTTAAAATATGTAAATGATTTGAAAACTTACATGAGCGGGAGCTACTGAGCCGGGCTTCCACAGGCGATCTTGTTGACCCTGTTAGCATGCCTTCCGCCTTCGAACGCTGTGTTCATGAAGATGTTTACCATTTTCTCCGCATCTCCTTCCCTCACAAATCTGGAGGGAATGCAGATCACATTCGCATCGTTATGCTCACGTGCGAGCTTGGCAATTTCCTCTCCCCAGCAAAGAGCAGCACGTATGCCCTGATGCTTGTTTGCAGTTATAGCCACACCGTTTGCGGAGCCACAAAGCAGAATGCCGAAAGAAGATTCACCACTTTCCACCGACTCAGCCACCGGATGAGCGAAGTCGGGATAGTCCACCGAATCTCTTGAGTGCGTACCGAAATCCTTAAACGGGAGACCCTTTGCTTCGAGGAACGAGATGAGGTCTTCCTTGTAATCGAAGCCGGCATGATCACTTCCGATCGCCACGGGCTTGCTGAGATCAAACGTACTCATAATGGAAATTTTAAGAGTCAAAGTTACGAGAAAGTTTATAGTCTGACTTCCAAAGGAAAGTTGAGCTTAAAGTGTTGTGAAATAACTGGCAAATAGCGTGGTTTCCACGTGCTCAGGCGTGGAAAAAAGCGTAAAGTAGCGAGCATTTTCCCATTGGATTACTTGCACGTTGAAGGAGATTTGCAATGTGATCGATCAAATAGAGCTCTGGTATATCTATATGGAAACTTTGTATTGCTGACAACTGGTGGGTGAAAGGAGAGTCTGTGGAAGGTGGTGCAGAGAATGCTGAACCGCAACATGAGACCTATGCACTTCACAAAAAATTCTGGCTGGTTGGAGGCGGGGGAGGGCAGATCGGGGGAGGGCCCACCATCGCCGCAAAAGCGCAATTTGCTCCAGAAAATCCAA
>CBINHQ010000366.1:0-3133 GCA_966250475.1 uncultured Chitinophagaceae bacterium | reverse complement strand
CGGTTACTGCCGGTGATGGAACATTTCTACACCATCCAGGGTGAAGGTTTTCACCAGGGCAAGGCAGCATATTTCATTCGCCTCGGCGGATGCGATGTTGGCTGCGTGTGGTGCGATGTAAAAGACAGTTGGGACGGTGGAAAACACCCGCTACGCTCCGTGAATGAACTGGTGGATGAAGTGAAGAAGACCGAAGCATCAATGGTGGTCATCACGGGTGGAGAACCGTTAATGCACGATCTCAACGAGCTCACTCAACGGTTGAGAAGCGAGGGATTGCAAACGAATATCGAGACTTCGGGCTCATCACCGCTCACGGGTGATTGGGATTGGATCTGCCTCTCTCCAAAAAAATTCAAAGCGCCACTACCTGAAATACTTCCGCTCGCAAATGAATTGAAGGTTATCATCTTCAACAAATCGGATTTCGATTGGGCTGAAAAATACGCGCAACTGGTTTCTCCCTCCTGTCGTCTTTACCTTCAACCTGAATGGGACAAGTCGGCACAGATGATGCCGATGATCGTAGAATACATCAAGGCAAATCCCAAATGGGAACTTAGCCTTCAGATTCATAAATTTATAAATGTGCCCTAGGGAATTACCATTTATTTAATTTGATGTGGCAGAATACGCTGAATATTCTGGCTAACTTTCCAGTTTAGAAATTTACCATGAAATTCATA
This sequence comes from uncultured Chitinophagaceae bacterium, assembly GCA_966250475.1. Lineage (GTDB taxonomy): Bacteria > Bacteroidota > Bacteroidia > Chitinophagales > Chitinophagaceae > CBINHQ01. The sequence goes on along the minus strand of CBINHQ010000366.1, from coordinate 2,447 downwards.
TCCCTCATTACCCTTCTGATAGCTAATCTTTCATTGCAGGCACAATGGTACGATCCTGAAAATGTCAGCAAAAAGGCGAAGGACTTCTACAACCAGGCAATGGAGCGCGCCTCCGATGGCAACCTCGCTGATGCCGCCAGTTTATTGCTGCAAAGCGTGGAGCAAGATAAGAATTATGTTGATGCCTACCTTTCCCTCGGTGGATTATACAGCCAGTTAAAAAACTATCCCAAGGGAATTGAATATTACGAGAAGGCCATCGCCATCGACTCAGTGTATACGATCGATTATAAACTTCCCTATTCAATCAGCCTTGCCCACACTGGCGAATTTGAAAAGGCGCTTGCGGCAATCAATGATCTGCTTGAAAAAGCGCCTCCAAGAAATGAGAACTCGATGAAGGCTGTGCAATACCGCAAGCGTTGTTATGAATTCGCGGTAGATTATTCAAAGAAGAATGTGCATCGTGATTACGTCTTCTCTCCAATTAACCTCGGCGATTCGATTAATTCGAAAGAATCGGAATATTTTCCTTCGCTAATAATCGACGGAGATGAACTTGTCTTCACGAGGCGACTGAATAATTTCAATGAGGATTTCTTCAGATCCTTAAGAAGTACAAACTGGGAAAAAGCAAAACCGCTGGAAGGAAAAGTAAACACCGAACAAAACGAAGGCGCGCAGAACATTTCGCAGGATGGAGAGATACTTGTCTTCACCGGCTGCAATCGCCCGGATGGATTTGGAAGCTGCGACATCTACATTTCATTTCTAACTGACAACAATGGGTGGAGTGAACCGCAAAACTTAGGCGGCAGAGTTAATTCCGATCAATGGGATTCACAGCCCTGTCTCTCTCCCGATAAACAGGAACTCTATTTCGCGAGCAGGCGCTTCGGAGGATATGGAGGTTCCGACATCTATGTATCGCGCCGACTTCCCAATGGCAGATGGGGCGAGCCGGAAAACCTTGGTCCGAATGTAAATACTCCTGGCGACGACCAGAGTCCATTCATTCACGCGGATAATCTTACACTCTATTTCACCAGCAACTACTGGCCCGGATATGGCGACGATGATCTGTTCCTTGTTCGAAGGGAACCGGGTGGTGAATGGAGTCGTCCCGTCAATCTTGGCTATCCAATCAACACCATTGCAAATGAAAGCACGCTCTTTGTAGCCGCCGATGGCAAGACGGCCTACTATGCCAGTGATCGCAGCGATACAAGAGGAGGCCTCGATATTTACTCCTTCGAGCTTCGCGAAGATGTGCGACCCAACAAGACAGCAAATGTGTACGGCGTGGTTTATGATTCCAAAACAAAAAAAGGTGTTCCTTCCTTAGTAGAACTCATCGACCTTTCCACAGGCAGAACTGTTTCAAAAATTCCTACAGATGAGAACAATAGGTTCTTCCTCACCCTTCCCGTAGGAAAGGATTATGCGTTTAATGTGAACAGCAAAGGCTATCTGTTCTTCTCTTTCAACTTTAAGCTGACACAAAATGACAAGGATTCATCCTATAATTATGATATTGAATTGCAACCCCTTCAAGTAGATGCCAGGATTACTCTTTCCAATGTATTCTTCGATGTGAATAAATACGAATTGCAACCAAGCTCCATGATCGAACTGGACAAGGTGGTACAATTGATGAACGAGAATCCAACCCTACGCATCGAAATCTCCGGGCACACCGATAATGTGGGCAAGCCCGCGGACAATCTCAAACTCTCCACAAGCCGCGCAAAGGCGGTGGTAAATTATCTTACCTCGAAAGGAATCAAGGCAAACCGCCTCGTCGCGAAGGGAATGGGTGAAACACAACCCGTCCAAACCAACGAAACGGAAGAAGGAAGGGCGTGGAACAGGAGGACGGAGATGAGAGTGATCGGGATCTAATTAGTTAATTAGTTAATTAGTTAATTCGCTAATGGGGCACCTGCGGTGCTGGGGGCGGCTACGCCGCTGGTTTTACCGCGAAGAACGCGAAGGACGCGGAGGCGTTAATTGGATAATTAACTAATTACTCTCCTCCGCGCCTTGGCGCCTCAGCGGTAAAAAAAATTTTGGCGCAGACGAAATCAAAACTCACCGCGATACGATTACAGTTTGAATCATCGTTAAAACCACCCTCCTCCACCGTCAAATCACCCACCACCCTCGTTATAAACCCATACGCCAACCCACCCCTCCCCATTAGCTTTAATGAGAATTACAATCACATGCCACCCGACCTCCTCTATCGCATCGCGCTTACCTGCGTACCGAATATCGGGCCGGTGCAGGCCAGGATACTCCTGCAAATGTTCCAACCTGCTGACATCTTCCGCGCGAAACGATCGGACCTCGAACGCATCGAAGGCATCGGCTCCATTCGTGCGAATTGCATCCGCCAATTCCGCGACTTCAGACTCGCCGAAAAAGAATTGCGCTTCATCGAAAAA
>CBINHQ010000365.1:0-3135 GCA_966250475.1 uncultured Chitinophagaceae bacterium | reverse complement strand
GGTAAATCGAAGGCCAAATATATTCAAAGTTTAGGCCAGAAAAAACACAGAGATACCGAAGGAAGATTCATCGCCGAAGGTCCGAAGGTGGTGCAGGAGTTATTGTCCAACCAACCTGCATTGGTTGAAGAGATTTTCGCATTGAAGGAATGGATCGATGCACATCAGCCAGGCAACATCATTTCTAAGATAACAGAGATAGAAAAGGCAGACCTGGAGAGGATATCACAGTCGAAGACACCCAACCAGGTGCTGGCCGTGGTGAAGAAGCTTCCTCCTGTCAATGAGTTCAAACTGAAAGGGACATTCACGCTTGTACTCGACACAATCCAGGACCCCGGCAATCTCGGTACCATCATTCGCATTGCCGATTGGTTCAACATTTCACAAATCATTTGCAGTCCTGATTGTGCGGATGTTTACAATCCCAAGGTTGTGCAGTCATCCATGGGAAGCATTGCAAGGGTCAACCTGCAATATGTTGATTTAGCCGAATGGCTTTCTTCCCAAAATGAGGTTCCTGTCCTGGCAATGATGCTCGATGGTACAGATGTGCGATCCATGAAAAACTTCACTGAAGGACTGATCATTGTGGGAAATGAGTCGAAGGGAATCTCCGATGAAGTTGCAGAATTTGCCACGCAAAAAATTACCATCGCAGGAAAGGGTAGGGCGGAGTCGCTCAACGCAGCCGTGGCAACCGGCATCGTGCTTTCGCATTTGGTTAAATGATCAGTTGAAACGAATCGCCTTCACAGGAGATATCTTTCTCACGAGAATGGATGGGATCAGCAACACCAGCAGGCAGACAAGAAAAGCTCCACCACAGATAACTCCAACTTCCCACCATACAATTTTCACTGCAGCCTCACTCATGTAGTAGGCCTGTTCTTTCAGTTTGATGAAACCCGTCTTCTCTTGCAGAAACAAAATTCCCAGTCCAACCACAGCGCCAATTATGATTCCCATCATGGTGATGATTAACGAATGCCATAGGAAGATTTGCTGTATTGTCAGGTCAGAAGCGCCAAGGGCTTTCAAAATGCCCACCATCTTCACGCGTTCGAGTACGAGAATCAACAGGCAGGTCATCAGGTTCATGATCGCTACGCCAAGCATAAGGCCGATCAACACATTCCTCGTCTGGTCCTGCATGCTCAGCCAGTCGAAGATGTTGGGTGAAATATCCTTTGCGGTTTGAGTGTCCCAGGTCGCGGGGAATTCATCCGTTTCGAAGATCGCGTAAGAATCTTCGTAGAGTTGATGATGATCCTTGAGGAAGATTTCATATCCCCCTGCCTCGGTGGAATCCCAATCATTAAGTCGTTGGATTAGCTTGATGTCGCCAATTGCGAAGGTCTTGTCGTATTCTTCGATGCCGGTCTTGAAAATTCCCGTCACAGTCAGTTTATCAGGACGAATCCTGCTGCCCGTTTCATCGTCGGGTTGAATGAAGTAGATCAGGATGCGGTCGTTTACCTTCAACTTCAATTGCGCAGCAGTGTATTCCGAGAGCATGATCTCGCGGCTGTATGTGCTGTCGTTGAAATGGATGGGTTCACCGGAAGTAATGAAGGGCCTGAGGTGCGCGAAGTCGTAAGTAGGGTCGAGGCCTTTCACGAGCAATCCTTCAATCTCGTCCTTCGTCTTCAGCATTGCGTACTTCGTGGCGAAGGGATGCACCGAAACCACGCGGGGATTCTTCCTTATTTCGCTGATCAGCGTGTCGTTCTTCTGTAATGGAATCTCTTCGGCGATGAGCGCCTTGTAAGGCTGCCGCTCCTGGATACGGATGTGTCCCCAGAAGCTAAACACCTTCTGGCTAACCGTCTCCTGGAAGCCATTTGCGAATGCCAGCGTGACGATCATCACGGCCACGCTGATAACGGTCGCCACAATCGAAAGACGGATAATGAACTTCGAAAATGACCGATGCTGATTAAAAGCCACCCTGTTTGCTATGAAGCCTGCAACCCTCAAATTGAAATCTTTGTCTTCAAAAGTAAGTCCTGCCAAACATTTATGATCCTTTTTTACTCAATTTTCGCAATTTGCATGAACTAAAGGGAAGGCTAATGAAAAAACTACTGGCGCTAGCATTGTTGATTCCGGTTATTACCCAGGCTCAAATCCCCGATCATGTGTACGATCCGAATATTCGCACAGTGAAGTTGCATAAATACGGCGACATCTATTCTTATCCCATCCTTCCGCTGAATGGAGGCGATCAGCTCGAATTACATTTCGATGACCTCGCTGCAGATGTAAAGAATTATTATTTCTCCTTCCAGCTCTGCAATGCGGACTGGACGCCTTCCACTCTGCAATCCTTCGATTACGTGAAAGGATTTCAATCCACAAGAATCACAACTTATCGCAATTCTTCCATATCGCTTACACCATACACGCATTACCAGGCCATCTTTCCCGACCGTAATTCCATACCCACGCGTTCGGGAAATTACCTGCTGAAAGTCTTCCTCAACAACGATACATCGCAACTCATATTCACCAAACGGTTCCTCGTTGTTGACACCAAGGTCTCCATCTCTGCGCAATTGAAGCAGCCGTTCAGCGCACAGCTTTTTCGCACCGACCAACGCATTCAGGTTGGAATGAGCACGGCTAACTCTCGCATCAACACACTTTCGCCTCAGGACTTTCGCGTGGTGGTGTTGCAGAACAACGCATGGCCCACAGCGACCATGATCGATCGCCCGACAATCTATCGTGGAAATTATTACGAGTACAGCGATGATGCGCTTTCATTCCCTGCAGGGCGTGAATGGCGATGGGTTGACATCCGCAGTCTTCGGTTGAGGAGCGATCGCGTACGCAGGATCATCGATACAGCCGATAGGACCGAAGTATTCGTGGCCGCCGATGTAGAGCGCAGCGGCCAGATCGATATTTATTACCGCGACCTCAATGGCATCTACACTGTCGAGAACATGGATGGTAACAATCCATACTGGCATAGCGACTACGCCTATGTTCACTTCGCTTTCGTGCCACCAGGCAATCAGCCTTACGCGGGAAAGGACGTGTACATCTTTGGAGAGCTCACTAATTATTCGACAGACGAATCCGCGAAGATGACCTTCAACGAAGAATCCGGCGCATACGAAGGCACGT
>CBINHQ010000364.1:0-3147 GCA_966250475.1 uncultured Chitinophagaceae bacterium | reverse complement strand
AATTTTTTTGGCCACGGATTACACGTGTGCCACGGATTAGGTTGAATTTTTTGGCCACGGATTACCCGGATGCCACGGATTAGGTTTTTATAAATATGTGTTCTATTCATACCAAAAAATCCGTGTTCATCAGTCAAATCCGTTTAAATCCGCGTCTCAAAAAACCCGTGGCCGAAAAATCCATCTAAATCCGTATCCCAAAAATCCGTGTTCATCCGTCAAATCCGTCTGAATCCGTGTCCCAAAAAACCTGTGGCCGAAAAATCCGTCCAAATCCGTATCCCAACAAATGCGTCCCCCAGCTAGAAAGTCGGAAATTTTCACGGAATTCTACCCCACCAAAAAAAGTATTTGTGCTAAAAGACATTATCCTAAAAGGAATTATATTCGCAATTCCGGTTAGAAAATCTTGTACCCAGGTACAATATTCGAAGATCGGGGAGCGTTAAAACTATTCCAATTCATAGGTTTATGCAAAAAACAATGAGCGTGAAAAACTTAGTACTATTCTTATCCTGCGTGGTCCTCCTGGCTTCGTGTAAAGGCAAGGGTCTCTTTGGAAAGAAAAAGCATGAGAAATCCGATGTGACAGGATGGAACTATAATGATAAGAATATGGGTGGCTACCAGGTAGCCAAGTCCAAAGAGCAGGGCACTGGTCCTGGTCTTGTATTCGTTCAGGGTGGTACCTTCACCATGGGTCAGACTGAAGAAGACGTGATGGGCGACTGGAACAACATTCCACGTCGTGTATCGGTTCCTTCATTCTATATTGACCGTACGGAAGTTGCCAACGTTCACTACCGCGAGTACCTCTACTGGCTCACACGCGTGTTCGACCCTAGCGACCCCGCAAATCTTCCGATCATAGAAGGCGCACTTCCCGATACTCTTGTTTGGAGAAGTGAGCTCAGCTATAATGAACCGCTGGTTGAATTCTACTTCCGCCACCCGGGCTTCAACAACTACCCCGTTGTGGGTGTAACCTGGAGGCAGGCATCTGACTTCTGTCTCTGGAGAAGCGACCGCGTAAACGAAGGAATTCTTCTTCAGAAAGGATACATCAACAAGCAGGCGCTGCTCGGTCAGCAGGGAAGCAACAACTTCACAACGAAGTCGTACCTCCTCGATCTTTACCAGACTGCTCCCGGCAAGACAGCCACTTCCAAGAAGAATCCTTTGAGGACTCCACAGGGACAGCCTCGTACAAAGGTTTCTATGGAAGATGGTATCCTGTTGCCTGATTATCGTCTTCCCTTCGAATCAGAGTGGGAATACGCTGCTTACGGTCTCATCAACCAAAACCCCCGTCCTTCAAGAAAAGAAGGAAAGCGTGGTGAGGAGTTGCAGTCTAACAAGCAGATCTATCCCTGGTCACAGAACGTGAACGGCCTTCGTGATACACGTCGCGGAAGCTGGCAGGGTATGTTCCTCGCTAACTTCAAGCGTGGATCTGGTGACAACGCGGGTGTGGCCGGTGGTCTTAACGACCGTGCATTCTACACTGCAGATGTTGAATCATTCTATCCAAATGGTTTCGGTATCTATAACATGGCAGGTAATGTGAATGAGTGGGTAGCCGACGTTTACAGGCCCCTCTCTACTCTCGACTTTGATGATATGCCAGCTCCTTTCCGTGGTAACAAATACCAGAAGCTTTACAAAGATCCTACAACTGGTGAAGCACAAATCAACGATACTACAGGTCGTGTGAGAATGGTGGATGTAACTGACGAGGAAAGCAGACATCGCCGCAACTACCAGCGCGGTAATGTTATCAACTACCTTGATGGTGACTCCGCTTCAATGGCTTCTTACGGTTATGGTAAAACTACCCTCGTAAGCGATAAGTCTCGCGTTTACAAAGGTGGTAGCTGGAACGACCGTGCTTACTGGCTCAGCCCCGGCACTCGTCGTTATCTTGAAGAAGACCAGGCCCTCAGCACTCTCGGTTTTCGTTGCGCAATGGACCGTATGGGTAGCCCTGAAGGTAACAAGCGTAAGACTGGTCAGTTCTTTAAGACCCGCAGGCAGAAACGCTAATCAACACCTACATAACTTAAAACCCCGGGATCTCCCGGGGTTTTTTAATGCGCATGCACATAATTTTGCAGGATGGACATCCAGGAACTTTATGCGATCTACAGGAAGCATCCTTCCGTACAGACTGATACAAGGAAACTGAAGGCAGGCGATATTTTCTTTGCACTCAAGGGAGGAAATTTCAACGGCAATCATTTCGCGAAGCAGGCAATCGAATCCGGAGCATCATATGCAGTGATCGATGAAAAGGAATTTGAGATTGAAGGAAAGACTATCCTGGTGGCCGATGTACTCGATACCTTGCAGCAACTTGCAAAGCATCACAGGCAGCAGTTCAATATCCCCTTTCTTGCCATCACTGGCAGCAATGGAAAGACCACCACGAAGGAATTGATACATGCCGTGCTTTCCTCAACGTTTCGCACATCTACAACTGAAGGGAATCTGAACAATCACATCGGAATTCCTTTGACAATACTTCGCATCAAACCTGATGCTGAGATCGCAGTAATTGAAATGGGTGCGAACCATCCTGGTGAGATCGCATCATATTGCACATACGCGTTGCCCACACATGGACTCATCACCAATTGCGGCAAGGCGCACCTCGAAGGATTTGGAAGCATCGAAGGTGTGAAGAAGGCGAAGGGTGAACTCTTCGATCACCTGAGAAGTCTCACGCATGGATTCGCATTCGTGATGTGGGACTACGATTACCTTAGAGAGATGAGCAAAGGAATCAGCGGCATCATCAAATTTGGAACTGTAGAAGATGCGCACGTGATCGGCAAGGCTGTTCGTTCCGAACCATTTCTCGAAGTGGAGATAACTCAGGGAATGGAAAATGGAAATGTGAAAACAAAACTCGTAGGTGATTACAATCTTCCGAATGTACTTGCGGCGGTGACAGTAGGGAAGAATTTCAAAGTAAGCGAGGAGAAGATCAGAGAGGCTATCGCAGGGTATGAGCCATCTAACAGCAGATCACAGTTAAAACAGGTTGGTTCGAATAAAATTATTCTCGATGCATACAATGCGAATCCAAGCAGTATGCGCCTGGCAATCGAGAATTTTGCAAAATTGAACGCTTCAAAAAAATATCTC
>CBINHQ010000363.1:0-3154 GCA_966250475.1 uncultured Chitinophagaceae bacterium | reverse complement strand
AACTAAAGCATATATGAAGAAATTTATTGTTGGTTCGCTTGTAAGTCTTACACTGGTACTTGGTTCATGTGACAGCCTGAAACAGATTGCGGGTATACTGGCGCCTTCTGAATACGAGATGGCTGCAGGTCTTCGTGAAGCTCTGTCGCAGGGACTCTTCCGCAGCTTCGATGCATTTGCAGATCCCGAGGGAAATCCTGCGATCCGCTTTGCATTCCCGGGCGATGCGGCAAAGATTGAAAAGACGCTTCGCGATATCGGAATGGATAAGATGGTAGACCAGGTGACTTCCAAATTCACAAGAGCAACTTCTTCTGCAGTGCAGGCGGCGAAACCCATATTCCTGAATTCCGTGAAGAACATGAGCTTCACCGATGCGGTTAATATTCTGGTGACGGACAACCTGCATGCGGCCACAAATTATTTCAGGTCGCACATGTATGATCAATTGATGGTTGCATTCAGACCTATCGTAGATAGTTCAATAAACCTGGAAGGAGCGAACAAAGACTGGAAAACGATCGCGGACGTTTACAATAAGATTCCCTTCATCAACAAACCTCTCGAGTCGAGTCTCACAGACTTCATTGCTGCCCGCGCTATTGATTACATCTTCCTCACGATGGCAAAGGAGGAGGAAGGAATTCGTACGAAACTTGAATTCCGTAAGTCGGATTTGGTGAGGAAGGTGTTTGGTTATGCGGATGAGGAATTGGCGAGGAGGAAACAGCAGCAGACCAATTAGTTAATTAGCTAATTAGCTAATTAGTTAATTAATTAATTAATTTCCTCAGCCCCTTCAACAAGTACAGAGACCTTATTATCGATGACTTCTACGAAACCGCCCTGGATGTTGTAATGGGCGAAGTGATTCTGCTTATCCTTGAGGACTTTGAGTCGGCCGGGCTTGAGTGCGCTTACGAGGGGAGCGTGTTTCTCGAGCACTTCGAAGCTACCGCTGATGCCGGGCATCTGTACGCCGTAGACTTCGCCACTGAAGATTTTCCTTTCTGGAGTAAGTATTTCTAAATTCATAATTAGACAATTTGAAATTTGAAAATTTGAAAAAAATCTGGCAATGTTTTCACATTACCAGATTTTCAAATTTTTCAAATTAGCCCTGTGCCTGTGCAAGCATCTTCTTACCCTTCTCGATCGCATCATCAATTGTACCAACAAGGTTGAATGCTGCTTCAGGGTATTCGTCCACTTCACCGTCCATGATCATGTTGAAACCACGGATAGTTTCTTCGATTGGTACGAGTACACCCTTGAGACCGGTAAAGGCTTCTGCCACGTGGAAAGGCTGAGAGAGGAAGCGCTGCACTTTTCTTGCGCGGGCTACCGTCATCTTATCTTCATCGCTAAGTTCATCGAGACCGAGGATGGCGATGATATCCTGCAATTCCTTGTAGCGCTGGAGGATGAGTTTCACCCTGTTTGCGCAATTATAGTGTGCATCACCAACAACCTGCGGCATAAGGATTCTGGAAGTAGAATCCAGCGGGTCAACCGCAGGGTAGATGCCAAGGTCAGCGATCTTACGCGACAATACGGTAGTGGCATCGAGGTGGGCAAAGGTAGTAGCCGGGGCAGGGTCGGTAAGGTCATCCGCGGGTACGTATACGGCCTGTACCGAAGTGATCGAACCATTCTTTGTTGAAGTGATTCGCTCCTGCATGATACCCATTTCAGTGGCAAGTGTAGGTTGGTAACCCACGGCTGAAGGCATACGCCCAAGGAGGGCTGATACCTCAGAACCTGCCTGAGTGAAACGGAAGATATTATCTACGAAGAAGAGGATGTCGCGGCCTTTGCCTTGACCATCTCCATCGCGGTAGTATTCTGCAATTGTGAGACCTGAAAGCGCAACACGAGCACGAGCGCCGGGGGGCTCATTCATCTGGCCGAATACGAAGGTCGCTTTTGAATCTGCGAGTTCCTTCATATCAACCTTGCTGAGATCCCATCCGCCTTCTTCCATGGAATGTTTGAAGCTGTCGCCGTATTTCATGATGCCTGCTTCGATCATTTCACGCATGAGGTCATTTCCTTCACGCGTTCTTTCACCCACACCGGCAAATACTGAAAGACCGGAATATGCTTTCGCGATATTATTGATAAGCTCCTGGATCAATACTGTCTTACCCACACCGGCACCACCGAAGAGACCGATCTTACCACCTTTTGCGTAGGGTTCGATGAGGTCGATAACCTTGATACCTGTGTAAAGCACTTCTGTAGCGGTGCTGATGTTTTCAAACATGGGGGGCTTGGCGTGAATGGGGCGGCCATTTGCCTTGCTTACTGCGGGGAGACCATCGATGGGGTCGCCGGTAACGTTGAATAGGCGGCCCTTGATGCCTTCGCCGGTGGGCATTGCGATGGCCTTGCCGGTATCCCTTACTTCAGTACCACGAACCAGACCTTCGGTTCCATCCATCGCAATGGTTCTTACACTGTCCTCACCAAGGTGCTGTTGCACTTCGAGTACCAGGGTTTCGCCATTTTCCTTTGTTAGTTCCAATGCATTGTAGATCTCGGGAAGATTGTTTTCGAATTGAACGTCGATTACCGCTCCGATGACCTGTTTTACTTTGCCAACATTTGCCATATCTGTCTTTATAAGTGGTATTTAGGTGTAACTGACCGGCCTCAGCCAGGGCAGCTTTTCAGGGCGCAAAGGTAAGGGGCGGGAGGGAATTTGTGCCAAGGAAAATAAATTTTATTTTATCGCGGCAAACATTCCCCCAGATGGGTATTCCGGCGGGCAGAAAATTGCGTTTTCGGGCCAAGGCACAGGTTTTGCACAATGCTCGGTATGAAATCAATTTTTCTGTTCGTACCCTTCCTTTTTCTACTGTTTTCATGCAAGACTCAGGAGAAGGAGGAGAAAAAAGTCAGCAAGCGCGTTTACAGCATTACAAAAGACATTTCCTATTCGGATTTGTTCCTCGACAGCATGACGATGGAGAAGTTCATCGCCGACAATTCAATTCATGACAGCCTTTCGCGTCGCATTCGCAGTTTTTACAATACAAGAAATTACCAGTTCGCGTGGTTTAGCAGTGATGGCCTTACGGAGCAGGCCCGTGGGTTCTGGAATCTGCATGATTATGTGAACACGTATAATGAGGATTCGCTATTGATGGAT